>NZ_JCANUR010000009.1:0-112765 GCF_059569055.1 Sporacetigenium mesophilum DSM 16796
ATCATTTCTGAGTGAGTATATACGTTTATTCCTTTTCCTTCTGTTTGCTCTAATAATGCTTTAAGAGCATATAAGTTATGTCCTGTAACTAATATACAGTGACCTTCTACTTTATCTTGAGATATTGTAACAGGTGTTGGTGTTCCTAAATATGAAGTATGTGCTCTATCTAGTACATCCATTATTTTAACCGTTGCAGTACCAACTTTTAATGTCATGTTTATATGTTCTTCTAAATTGAAGTTTGAGTTTGTAAGTGTTGTATATAAAGCTTCTTGAGTTATTGCGTTAACTTCTTCATCAACGTATCCTAACTCTTTAGCATGAGTAGCGTATGCTGCAACCCCTTTAAGACCAAATATCATTATATCTTGTAAACTAGCTATATCTGGGTTTTTACCACATATACCAACTTTAGTACATCCTTGAGCTGGTGTTTGTTCACATTGATAACAGAACATTGGGTTTGGCTCTACCTTTATTGGTGTAGCAGTTGTATTTGTAGTTTCTTCTTTTTTATTTTTAAATAATCCAAACATTATTGATTTCCTCCCTGTTTTCTTTTTTAATTTGTCATAGCTTATGTATATAATATATATCAATTTGCTATGCTTTTCTGTAACGTAAGTTACAAGTGAATAATATTTTAAAAATTACCTATATTTTTATAAATTTATAATGTATTGACTATATTTATAGTAGTTGTTAAAATGTAAAAAGACATTTTAATAAAAAAGACAGTTCGTAAGCCTCCTGTCTTTAAATAAAACTACGGCAAGCATTTTTAGTATAAAATTAGCTAGCCATAGGTGTATCCTATGGCTTTACTTTTGCTGCCATAGCTTAGCTTATGGCAGTTTTTTGTTTTTGAAATTAGTACAAAACAAAGTTTTTGTGATTGGAGGTAATAATAATGAAACTTAATGTAAATAAATTAGCTAGAATAGGAATAGTAGCAGCATTATATGCTGTATTGACAATATTTATTGCTCCACTTAGTTATGGACCTATACAATTTAGATTTTCTGAAATTTTAACTTTGCTTGCTTTTATAGATCCACTTTATATTCCTGGTTTAGTTTTAGGATGTATAATATCTAATTTCTTTAGTCCTTTTGGTCTTACAGATGTTATAGTAGGTAGTTTTGCAACTTTTTTAAGTGTTTATCTTATAAGTAAATCTAAAAACTTACTTATTTCATCTTTATGGCCTACTATAATGAACGCTATAATTATAGGACTAGAACTTTATTTCCTAGTTAACTGGCCATTTTGGATAACAGCTCTTCAAATAGCATTTGGAGAATTTGTGGTTGTTACAATTATAGGTTATCCTTTATTTAAGAGCATCCTAAAAGATTCTAAATTAGTTTCTATTCTTAAAATAGATAAAGATTCTACATTTGTAGAACAAAAACTTAATACAGATAACTAATATTACTATGTCTACAGGCTTACAAGCAGCATTATAAATATGCTGCTTTTTTTATGTTAAATTGATGTATAATATATAGGGGATAATTTAAATCACAAGTTAGGAGAGATAAAATGAGTATCCAAAGCTTTTTTAGACTAGTAGAAATACAGACAAAACTTGCAAGTGTAATACCATTTCTTTTAGGAACAGCTTTTGCTGTATATCGATATAATAAATTCAGTTTAGTAAATTTCTTTATTATGTTTATTTCATTGATTTCAATAGATATGGCAACCACTGCACTAAATAACTTTATGGATTATAAGAATGCAATTAAAGAACACGGATATGGATATGAAGAGCATAATGCAATGGTTAAGTACAATATAAAAGAAAAAACTGCTTTATCTATAATAATAGGTCTTATATTAATAGCTATAACATTTGGTATATTATTAGTGTTTAGAACAAGTATAATAGTATTATCCCTTGGTGCTATATCATTTTTAGTTGCAGTAAGTTATTCATTTGGCCCAATTCCAATATCTAGAACACCGTTTGGCGAATTGTTTTCAGGAATATTTATGGGATTTTTAATCCCACTTATAGCAATATTAATACAAACTACAACTAATGAAGTTATAGATATTAAATTTTCTCTAGAAACAATATCGTTTACTTTTAGTTTTTGGGAATCTATTATAATTTTTATTTTAGCTATACCTCCTACTCTATGTATAGGAAATATTATGTTAGGTAATAACATATGTGATATAGAAGATGATATAGAAAACAAAAGATATACTCTACCTATTTATATTGGTAAAGAAAAATCATTGTTAATTTGGAAATCTCTATTTTATATTTCATATATTTCAATTATATTACTTACTATACTAGGAATAAATCCATTGACTTCACTGCTAGTTTTATTAACTTTTAAACCAGTAAGAGAAAATATTAATAAGTTTATGGACAAACAAACAAAAAAAGATACTTTTGTTTGTTCTGTGAAAAACTTTGCATTAATAAACGGTTCTTATTTAATTACTATATTTTTAGGATTAATCATAAAAAAGTGGGCTTAACCCCACTTTTTTTATGATTTTCAACTACTAATTTTGAGCAACGGACCTGTTTTTCAAGGTCGTTGGCGACATGAACGAAGTGAATTTTATATCTTAAATTGTGATATATAAAGTTCATAATAAAAACCTTTTTTATCTAAAAGACTATTGTGGTTTCCTTGTTCTATTACTTCTCCATTTTTTATAACTAATATCTTATCTGCCATTTCTATAGTTTTAAGTCGATGGGCTATTACAAAACTAGTTCTTCCCTTCATAAGATTGTTAAGTCCACTTTGAATCTGAAGCTCTGTTCTAGTATCTATATTACTTGTAGCTTCATCAAGAATTAATATATCTGGATTTGATAATATAGCTCTCGCAATAGATATAAGTTGCCTTTGGCCATGACTTAAGTTATCTCCTTGTGAACTTATTACACTATTATATTTATTAGGTAAATGTTTTATAAATGAATGTGCATTTGCAAGTTTTGCAGCTTCTATTACTTCATTATCAGTTGCATCAAGCCTACCATATCTTATGTTATCTTTTATAGTACCTGAAAAAAGGTAAGTATCTTGAAGAACTATACCTATATTTTTTCTTAGTGAATCAACTTTATAATCTTTTATATTTAAACCATCTATTTTTATTTCTCCACTATATATATCATAGAAACGAGTTAATAAATTTATTATAGTTGTTTTTCCAGAACCTGTTGGCCCTACTAATGCTATAGTTTGGCCAGGTTTTGCATGTAACTTTATATTTTTAAGAATTATTTTATTTTCATCATATCCAAATGATACATCTTTAAATTCAACGTCACCTTTTAATTCATTTACTTCTTTTGCATATTTTTTATCGACTATATCAACAACCTCATCCATTATTTCAAATACTCTCTCTGAACCTGCTATAGCTGCTAATATAGTATTATATAATGTAGCAACTTGGTTTAGAGGTTTTGCTATTTCCCTTGAATAATTTACAAAGCTTGTTATTGTTCCTATGGTAGCAGCTCCATTTAGTGTCAAGTATCCACCTACAAGTACAACTACACCAAATCCTAAGTTGTTTACAAAGTTCATTAATGGATGAATAATACCTGATAATATTTCTGACTTAAGGGATGACTCCTTTAGATAATTATTTTTAGCTATAAATTCATCTAATACATCTTCTTCTTTTCCAAACAATGTTATTATTTCTGTTCCACTTATAGTTTCTTCTATATATCCATTTAGATCACCTAAATACTTTTGCCTTTTTTCAAATGCCTTTTTAGTATAGTTTCCTACTAATTTTGTTATTAGTACTATAAGTGGTATAGTAATCAAACTTGTAATTGCCATTATCCAATTTAAATAAAACATAACAATTACTATACCAACAACAGAAATTAATATAGACATAATTGTTACTACACTTTGTGTAAGTGCTGCATTTATATTATCTATATCATTAGTAACTCGACTCATAAGATCTCCTTGATTATGTTTATCGAAGAACCTTAATGATAACTCTTGAAATTTTGAAAATAAATCTTTTCTTATATCTCTTATAGTGTTTTGAGATACTATAACCATAATATATGTTTGCATCCATGTAAAAAACGAATTTAATAAAAACACAGATAAAAGCATAATTAGAGTTTTCAATGTTTTATCTATATCTTTGTTTAGTATATTATCAATTGCTAATCCCATTAAATAAGGAGCTAAAAGACTTAAAATAGAAGTTATTATTACTATACCTACAACTAAAACAAGCGCAGTTTTTTGTTTCTTTAAGTACTTCCATATTCTATTTAATGTATCTTTTGTATTGTTAATTTTCATAAGATTCCTCCTTTCCACCTTGAGAAAGGTATATCTCTTTATATACATTGCAATTTTTTATTAGTTCTTTATGCTTCCCAATTCCTACTAATTTGCCATCATCAAGTACAAGTATTTTATCTGCGTCTATTATAGATGATATTTTTGAAGATATTATAAATGTAGTTGTATTCTTGTAGCTTTTGTTTAGTTTATTTACTATTAATTCTTCAGATTTTGCATCTACTGCGCTAGTAGAATCATCTAATATTAGTATAGCTGGCTTTCTTATAAATGCTCTAGCTATTGATAATCTTTGTTTTTGGCCTCCCGATAAATTTGTTGCCTTTTGATTTAGTTTATGTTTGAATTTATCATCAAAGCTTGATATAAACTCCATTGAACATGAGTCTTTTGCCGCTATCTCTAAATCTTCAAAAGTTGCATTTTCTTTGCCATATAAAATATTTTCTTCTATGCTTTTAGAAAATAATAAAGCTTTTTGAGGAACAAACCCTATGGATTTTCTCAATAATTTTAGATTTATTTTTTTTGTATTTATATTATCTACTAGTATTTCACCTTTATCTACATCATAGAGCCTTGGTATTAATTTTGCTAAAGTGGATTTTCCACTTCCTGTAGGGCCTATTATTCCTATCTTCTCACCTATGTTAACCTTAAATGATATATCATTTAAAACCATTTCATCATTTTTGTTATAACTAAAAGAAACATTTTTAAATTCAACATTTCCTTTTATATGTTTTAGTTTTGCCCAGTCTACACTATCTACAATTTCAGCTTTTGTTTCTAATACTTCACTAATTCTATTAATTGAAGGAAAAGCTCTAGTTATATGAACTAATATCATGCCAAAAGTCATTAAAGATGACAAAATTTGAATAAGATAATTTAGAAATGCACCTAATTGTCCTATTTCAATAACTCCGTTGTTTACATTTATACCTCCAAGCCAAAGAGCTGCAACTATTCCCAAATTCACAGAAAGCATAATGATAGGTAACAATATAGACATAACCTGATTCGCATCTATATTTACCTTTGTTAAATTGTCATTGGATTTATCGAACTTATTTATCTCATACTTCCATCTTACAAATGCTTTTATAACTCTAATTCCAGATAAGTTCTCTTGCATTATGTTGTTTACATTATCTATAGCTTCTTGAACACTTTTAAAGAGATTTCCAGATTTTTTTATTATAAAAAATAATGATAATCCTAAGAAAGGTACTACTATAATAAGTATAGGAGATAAGCTATACGAGCTTATTAAAACCATTATTATACTTCCAATAAACAATAATGGAGATCTTACCATAGATCTTAATAACATCATAGTTGCAAGTTGTATACTATTCACATCACTTGTTAGTATAGTTATTAATTTTCCGCTTTGAAACTTATCTATATTTCTACTAGAAAAACTTTGGATTTTGTTATATAAATCTCTTCTTATATCTGTAGCTGTATTTATAGCTGTTTTAGTTGATAAATATATACACATAAGGCCTCCTAATAGGCCTATAAATGCAACTAATATCATAATAGCACCGTTTATCATCACATAATTTAAGTCATTATTCGCTATACCTATATCTATAATATTTTGCATTATTTTTGGTTGAAGTAAGTCCATAAAGACTTCAAGTACCATAAATAAAGGTCCTACAATTGCAATAAATTTATATGGCTTTATATATTTAATTATTTTTTTTACATTTTCCATATTCTTATCCTTTCAATTATTAATAACTATTTTAAATATACACCACCCAATCTATTTTTAACCTAAATTTTAAATAATAATTAAAAAGATTTATGTAAAAACTATATATTATTACTCATTTAAAAGAAGGATGTGTATTTTATGAAAAAGGTATTTGCTAAGGATTTAAAGTCTGGACAAAGTGTAAACACTAGTTTTATGATAAAGAAAATATTTACAAGAGAAGAAAATAATCTAATTGGAATTATAGGAGATAAAACTGGTGAGTTTAAGGCAAGTATACCCGATGAGCAAAGAGAGTATGGTTTAGGAGATATTATAAATATTAAAGGAACTTATAAAAGTAATTTCACTGCTGATAAATCAAATAAATTAACAGATTACAATATTGAAGATTATTTACCTAACGTTGAAAGACCTGTAGAAGATATTATGAATGAAATAGAACAAATATCTGAAGAAGAATTTAAAACCCCAGAAGCTATAGCTTTAAACGATTATTTTTTTAAAAATAATGATTTTGTAGATAAGTTTAAAAGAGCTATAGGTGGAGTAAGTCAACATCACAACTATATAGGAGGACTAGCTGAACATACATTAAATGTTATGTATTTAAGCAAAACCATGGCATATAGATATGATGCTAGAAACAAAGAAATAGCAATTTTAGGTGCTAAACTTCACGATATAGGAAAAATTGAAGAAATGACCTATGATGGCGCATTTACATATACATTAAAGGGATCTATGGAAGGCCATATAGTAATAGGTGTAACAATGCTTGAAATGGCTTTTAAAGAAAATCCTAGCTTATATAGCGAAAATTTTATGGAGAGAATTAAAGGTTGTATAGTACAGCATCATGGTAAGGTAGAATATGGATCTCCTCAACCTCCAAAATTAGAAGAATCGTATATTGTTCATTTTGCAGACTATGTAGATGCTACATTAAATAAAATAGGAATTATAACTAAAGATACTAGACCTAATTCGTGGACTCCATATGAAAGACGTATAGAAGGCAAATTATATGTATAAAAATTATCCTAACTCAAAAAAAGGTTATATTGAATTTTTATTCAATATAACCTTTTTTCTAGTCTATTAAGTTTTTACTTTTTAATAAATCTTGTGCTACTTTTCTTAACTCTTCTTTCTTTGTGTCTACTCTATAATTATATTCTTGCATTTCTTCGTCTACTAAAATATCATTTAATTTTTCTAGTATTCCTTTTAATTCATCATTTTCCTTTAGTGTTTCATTATTTACTAAAGGAGCTGCATAGTATGGTGGAAAGAAGTTTTTATCATCTTCAAGTACAACAAGGCCTAATTCCTTTAATTTACCGTCTGTTGCAAATGCATCTATTACTTGAACCTGATTATCTGATATAGCATTATATCTAAGCCCAGCATCTAATGACTTTATATCTTTAAAATTAAATCCATATAACTTTTGTAGTCCTGGAAATCCATCTGGACGTTCTAGTATTTCTGCTGTTGCTCCTAATACAAATTCATCAGATACTTTCGCTAAGTCTGAAAAAGTCTTTATATTGTATTTTTCTGCTGTTTCTTTTTTTATTGATAATGTATACGTGTTATTAAAACCTAGTGGGTTTAACCAACTTAGATTATACTTATTATCGAATTCTTTTTTGACTATATCGTATAATTTTTGAGATTCTGGTATTTCCCCTTCTTTCTTTAGAAGTGTTACATATCCAGTTCCTGTATATTCTACATACATGTCTATATCTTTTTCTTGAAGTGCTTTAAATGCAGGAAGTGTTCCTCCTAATTCAACTACTTCTGTTTTTAAATCAGTATTTTTTTCAATATACTCAGATAAAACATATCCCATTAATCTAGATTCTGTAAAATTTTTAGTTCCTATAATTATTGTTTCATCTTTTACAAAAGATTTAGAAAATGCTATAAAACCTAAAATTATTATTGGTACAACAACTACAACTGCTGCTCTTTTCATAATCTTTTTATTTGTAATTAGTTTTCCAAGAGATCCTATTGGAAGTTTTGTTTCAATTAATCCTAGTAAATAATCTACTGTTAAAGCTAATATTGTAGTTGGGATAGCCCCAGCTAATATTATCCCTGTATCACTCATAGATATTCCTCTAAATATAAAATCTCCAAGTCCACCTGCTCCTATTAATGAAGCAATAGTTGCAGTTCCTATATTTATAACTGTGGCAACTCTAATCCCCCCCATTATTATTGGGAATGCTAAAGGAAGTATTACCATAAATAATCTTTGTCTAGGGGTCATCCCCATACCTTTTGCTGCCTCTACAACTGAGTCATCTACACTTTTAATACCTATATAAGTATTCTTTATTATAGGTAGAAGCGCATATAAAAACAGAACTAGTATTGCAGGTTTATAACCTATACCCCCTATTAAAGGTAGTGGTATTATAAATCCAAACAAAGCTAAACTCGGTATTGTCTGAAATATATTTGCAACTCCTAATATAAATTTTCCATATTTTTCACTTTTAGAAACTAAAATTCCCAAAGGTATACCTACTATAATTGCGATTAATACCGCACTTAAAGTTATTTGCATATGTTGCAATAACTTCTCCATAATTAAATTTATATTACTTAACATATAATTTAAAACCACTAAGCATCAACCCCCTCAATTAATCTATGACAATTAAATCCGATATCATATTTAATAAACTACTCTTTGTTATAACCCCCATAAACATATTTTCACTGTTTACAACAGGTACAAATTTTGCATGTCTATTTTTCATTATTTCTATAACCTCTACCATATTCAAAGATTCATCAACTGTTTCTATTGAATTATCTTTTATATCCATAACTTTGGATTTAGGATCTGCATTTTTTAATTCTTTTCGTGTTAAAAATCCTTCATAATATCCATCTTTATTTATTACAACTAAAAAGTCTGTTTTTTTCTCCTTCATTACTTCTACAGCCTTAGCTATACCACTTCTTTGAAATACCTTTGGGTAATTTCTTATCATTATGTCTTTAGCTTGAACTAAATCAGGCTGTCTCCATAATCTATCTTTTCCAACAAAATTTTCTACAAATTCATTTACTGGATTCATTAAAATTTCCTCAGGTGAATCAAATTGAATTATATTTCCTTCACTCATAACAGCAATTTTATCTGCTAATTTTATAGCCTCATCCATATCATGTGAAACTAATACTATTGTTTTGCCTAATTCTTCTTGTAATCTAACCATCTCATCTTGCAACTGTTCTCTAGTAATAGGGTCAAGTGCTGAAAATGGCTCGTCCATTAAAATAATATCTGGGTCAGCTGCAAGTGCTCTAGCGATACCTATCCTTTGTTGCTGTCCTCCACTTAATTCATGAGGGTATCTATCATAATATTCATTAGCAGGTAATCCAACTAAATCAAGAAGTTCTTTTGCTCTTTGTTTTCTATCTTCTATAGACCAATCTTTTAATAACGGAATTAATTCTATGTTCTCACCAACATTCATGTGGGGAAATAGACCGGCCTTTTGTATAACATATCCTATGTTTCTACGAAGTTCTATAGGATTTATTTTAGATATATCTTTTCCTTCAATATAAACCTTACCCTCTGTAGGATTTAGTAGTTTATTTATCATCTTCATAGTTGTAGTTTTACCACAGCCACTTTCACCTATTAAAACTACAAACTCACCTTTCTTTATCTCAAGATTTAAGTTTTCCATTACAACCTTACCTTTAAAACTTTTCTTTATGTTTTCAAATTTAATCAATTATAAAACCCCCTTGTAAAAAATTTATTAAAATTAACACATATATTAGATATGCGATTTTTTTATTAATATAAAATTATAGATAAGACACTGAATTATAATATGTTGAAAAGTATAGATTTTCATAAGTATATTGACGTGTATAGCGTAGACTATTGCTTTATAAAAATATATAAAAAGCAATAAAGACTCAATGTAACAACTTTCAAATTTTCCGAATATGTCAGTTACGTTAAATTCATTATAGCACACAAAAACTTATTTGTAAAATCTTATATATTTGGGCATTTTTTTTGATATAATAATTTTTATATTTATAGATTAGGTTTTAAGGAGAATTTATATGGAAAATCAAGATATTCCAAGATATATAAAAATAGCAGCTGATATAGCAAACAAGATTCATACTGGTGAGTTTAAGGTTGGAGATAAATTAAAAGGAAGATCTACTCTTTCTAGTAAATACAACGTATCTCCAGAAACTATAAGAAGATCTGTTTCATTACTTCAAGACATGGATATAGTAAAGGTATCTGAAAAAAGTGGTATCTATGTTACCTCTGCAGAAAATGCATACACTTATCTTCAGAAATTTAATTCTAGAAAAGATATAAGACAAATTAGACAAAAAATAAAGGAATTACAAATTGAAAAATTAAAAATTGAAAAGGAAATTAATAAGTATTTAGATATTATTTTAGAATACTCTATGAAAGCAGACACGTTAGAATAACTACCTTTACCCATTGTTAATTTTACGTGAATTTTATGTTAAAAAGTAATATTGCTAATTTAAAAATTATATAATTACTCAAATATATTATTTTAATAAAATTCAAAAAAATTACAATGAGGGTGAGGGTATATTCATGGATGACAAAAAAATGAAAAGAGATGCAAGAATAGTTTATTCGGCTATGGGCATTTTGACAGTTGTTTTTTTAGTAGTACTTGGAATAGCAGTGTTTTAAATTTTGTATGATAAAAATCACCTTATATTAATTAAGTTTGCTACACATAATATTAGTAGAATTGTAATATTAAGTTTACTATGATTAAGGAAAGGTGGTTTTTATGCCAAATAAAAAACATAAATATCCGCGTAATAAGGCTCATGTTAAAGCTCAAAGTAATAAAGTTAATGTAAATTCTAAAAAAGATTTAGATAAAATGAATCTAGAAATTGCTAACGAAATAGGGTTACCTGACCACGATAAACAATATACCCAATTTGACTATCCTAAGGTTAGTACAGGTAGAAAAATACTTAAAATGATTCAAAATCAAATGACAGGTAGAAATAATATACAATAATTATAAAAAAACGCCGTTTATAAATTCTAAACGGCGTTTTTTTATATTATGTAGATACTTTATCCTTTTTAAATATTGTAAGATTACCAGATGATTCTAATTCAGCTAATGCAACATCTTTAATATTTTTAATTCCCTTATTTTTTAATTCCTTTATCAATCTATCCTTATTATAATTAGTGTGATTTAAATTTACATATATTATATCTCCGTCAATTATCAAAGGTACTGTTATTCCTGATGGTCCTTTTTTTAAGTTTAAATCTTTTATAGTAACAGGTCTGTTTTCAGGTTTAGCAAAAACAGAAATTTGACCTTGGGGCTCTAATATAGCATAATCTATATCTCTTAGACTGTCATATCCTTGTTGTCTTAATAATCCTAATAATTCATTTAAACTTAAATCAGATTTTCTAAGTGCTTTCATATCTATTTGACCATTATTTATTAAAATAGTTGGAATATCTTCTAATATTGTTGTAAGTTTATTTATAAGTGAAAGCTTAGCTAAAGCAACTGTTAAAATTATTAATACACATAGACCTATAATCGTTGTTGTTAACGATTCTGTAAGAAAAGGTTGCGCTGCTACGTTTGAGAAAATCATAAGTCCTGCTATTTCATAGGGTGCCATGTGAACCATAGACTTGTTAGATAAAAGTCTTAAAAAAAGATAAGTAAAAATAAAAACAATTGTTCCTTTACATATATAAGCTAATATACCTATCATTTTATCACTCCTTTATTGATTAGGTATGATCTTTGTTATTACTCTCGTAGTATCTCTTAAAGGTGCTATATATTCTATTAAGTCATCCTCTTTATGTTTTGTAAGAATAGTAGCTTGGCTTAAATTTTCTTCAAATTTATCTATACTTTCTGTTGTATTTATTATTCTAAGTATAAATTCACTTTGCCTCCATTTTTTATCTATATCATTTATATGATTTTCTATTTCATCCCAATTTTCTAGAACTAGATTCTTTTCTATATCATTAATATCTTTTTCAATAGTTCTTGCAGGTTTAGTCAAGCTATAAAAACTTAAAGTCATTATTAAAAATAATAAAATAGTAAATATAGCTATCTGAATAGTAATGTCTTTTTTATAAAGCATATAAATCACCTCATAGTAATAGTTGACAAAACATCCATATTCTATACAATCTTTTAACCTAAGGCAACATCTAATATCATCATTATAGTAAATCCAAATAACGTACATAATGTAGCTAAATCTGCATTTTTATCAAGTTGTGACTCCGGTATAAGTTCTTCAACTACTACAAATATCATCGAACCTGCTGCAAATGCTAAGGCATACGGAAGTATAGATTGTATTTGTACAACTAATAAAGCTCCTAATACACCCGCTATAGGTTCTACTATTCCAGATGCTTGACCGTATAAGAAGCTTCTTGTCCTAGACAGACCTTCGCGCCTCAATGGCATTGAAACCGCTGCTCCTTCTGGAAAGTTTTGTAGTCCTATCCCTATAGCTAATGCTATTGCACCTGCTAGAGATGCTGATTCAAGACCTGCACCTATAGCTCCAAATGCAACTCCCACAGCCAATCCTTCTGGTATATTGTGAAGTGTTACAGCTAGAACTAAAAGTATACTTCTATGCAAACCACTTTCCATACCTTCTGCTTTTTCATGACCTATGTGTAAATGCGGAAGAAATTTATTTACAGCATATAAAAATCCCCCCCCAGCTAAAAATCCTATAGCTGGTGGTATCCAAGATGGTAGAGGCCCTTGTTCAGACATTTTTATAGATGGAGCCAAAAGCGACCAAAAGCTTGCTGCTATCATTACTCCTGCTGCAAATCCCATCATACCATCCATTAATTTCTTATTTATATTTTTAAAGAAAAACACTATTACCGATCCAAGCGCAGTTACAAACCATGTAAATAAAGTAGCTAATAGCGCTTGTTGTACGTGATTCAAATCTTTTATAAAATCTATAATCACAATACCCCTCCTTATTTGCTTCATAAAGTTTTTGTAATTTAAAAACCTATATAGTATTTTATCTATATAGGTTCTCTATTATTCTTTATTAAGTTCTAAATATAACATCTTCTCTATTAAACATATATCTGGCAAATAAAATAGATATTATTATATAAATTAACAACCATCCAAATGTAAGTAGTATATGCATCGGATCAAAAATACCTGCAATAGCCTCTTTTATTAATGCTATAGCATTTACAACAGGAATATTAAAGTATATTAAATCTATATTTTTAGGATCTAACATAAATGTAGCATATGCTGGTATAAAGGCTATTATAGTAATTGGAGATAGATAAGTTTGGGCTTCTTTAAAGCTTCTAGAATATATACTAATAGCCAACTCTATTGCTCCAAATACCATTGTAATTAATATACAAATTATCCCTATAATAACTAGTGATTCTAATGAGAAATTAATTCCTGATATATCTCCGCCAAATACAGTTTTACTTTTATTCATTGCAATAAGAAGTCCCACTATAAATGCAGCTGAGGCTATAATTCCCATAACAGTTATAGCCAAGAACTTACCCCAAAGTAATGACAATCTTCCAGCTTGAGTAGATAAAAGGGGTTCTAAAGTTCCTCTTTCCTTTTCTCCTGCTCCTAAATCTGTTGCAGCTGCAAGTGGTCCTGTTACACTGTATATAATTAAAAACATAGGTAACATTGAAGATAACATTACTATGCCTTCACCTTTACCTGAATCTACAGAAGTTTTTTCCTTGACTACTATAGGTGTTAGTAGTGATTCATCAATATTTTTTTGTTGTAATCTTACTTTTACTATTTCCTTAGAATAAGCATCTACATAAGAATTAATAAAATTAAAAGCAGTTGATGATGATTGACTTGAATTATCATAAATTAATGTAAGTTCTGACTGCTTTTCTTTTTGTAAGTTTTCTTCAAAATTCTTAGGTATTTTTATAGCAACATCTATGTCTCCGTTTTTTACATCTTCTTCAAAATCATTAGATTTTTTTATATCTATATTTTTTTGTGTTTTTATAAACTCTCCAAATGATCCATTACTTTCATCTTGTATTCCTATTTTTATACTTTTTTCTGCATCTTCCATAAAACTACTCATACTTTTATCCATTACATAAAACATAGCTGGAATCAAAAGTAAAGGTATTAAAACTCCCATTATCAATGTTTTTTTATCTCTAAATAAATCTTTTAATTCTTTTTTTAGTACTATAGAAGTTATACTATTCATTTTTATCACCTACTAACATCATAAATATATCTTCTAAATTATCATTATTATACTTTTCTTTTAAATAATTTGAGGTTCCTGATTCTACTAATTTCCCTTTGTTAATTATTATTATTCTATCACATAATTTTTCAACTTCATTCATACTATGACTTGAAAATAATATTGCTTTTCCCTCTTTTTTACATCTTAATATAAAGTCCTGAACTATTTTAATAGACGATACATCCAGCCCTATAGTAGGTTCATCAAATAACATTACAGAAGGATTATGTACTATACTTCTAGCTATAGCTACCTTTTGCTTCATACCTCTAGAAAATTTCCCTACCCTTCTATTTATATATTCTTTCATTCCTAGTATATCAGCAAGATAATCTATGTATTTTGTTGCTTCTTCTTTGTTAATCCCGTTTAACTGGGCAAAGTACATTATATTTTCAAAAGCTGTTAATCTATCGTAAAGTCCAACTTCTCCTCCAAATAGTATTCCAACTTCTTTTCTAACTTTACTAGAGTCTTTATTTATATCATATTCATTAATAATAGCAGTTCCATTAGTTGATTTTAGCATAGTAGCTAACATCCTTAATGTAGTAGTCTTTCCTGCTCCATTTTCTCCAAGAAGTCCTACTATTTCTCCATTATTAACTTTAAAGCTTATGTTGTCTACTGCATTTACCGACTTAAAACTTTTACTTAGCCCCTTGACCTCTATCATTTAATCACCTCTTTTAGTTTAATATGCATTAATAATATTATTATTAAATTAACATAATTATCCATATATTTTAATTATAATATATTATCACTAAAATAGGGACTACTTTTTAAAGTAGCCCCTTTTTAACCTAAATTTTATTAAATCATTTGTTCTAATGTTTCTATAATTTTTATATATTTATCTTGTACCTTGTTTTCACAAGCGCTATTTTCAACTTCACTACATCTTTCTTCTATTTCTTTTAGAGCACTTTCACTTAATTGTTTTTCAGCAAATTTATATATAGCACTGTCTTCCTTGTGAATATGTCTAGTTAATAAATCTGCATAAGCCATAGCACTACCTATTATATCTACTTTTGAATCTAAGTCTCCTTCTTTTACTCTTTTTAATGACTCTTCTAAATTACCAATGTATAACCTTCCTAAGTCATGCTCTGAATACATTCCAAGTATAGGACTTTCTGTATGTGGTAACTCTTTTATCATCTTTTTAAATAATATTTCTTCTTCTTTACTATGGTGGTGCTTATCTGCGTAATTTCTTATAAAGTCAATTGCCATATCAAAAGCTTCATAATTTACATCTTTTGTATCTAATATATTTATACATAATTTTCTAACTGCACTAAGTACTCTTTTTATATCTTCGTGTTCTTTCATCATTATTTCTATTGAGTTCAAATTAATATCCCCTTTCAAATTTATATTAGTATTATTATATACAATTATTAAATTTTACTATGTGATTTAAATCATTTTTTAAAAAATAAAAATTCGCTTCACTCATGTCGCCAACGACCTTGAAAAACAGGTCCGTTGCTCAAGTTTAGCAGTTGGAAATTAAAAAAGGAACTACAGTGTCGTAGTTCCTCGTCTTTTTATAAAAATAAAATATTAATTAACCAATAAATTAATGCTGCAAACAAAGCTGATATAGGCAATGTAATTACCCATGTAATAAGCATTTTTTTACCTGTATCCCATTTTACAGCTCTTGGTCTATAAGCAGTACCTACACCCATTATTGCAGATGATATAACGTGAGTTGTACTTACAGGAAGACCAACTTGTGATGCTCCAAATATTACTATAGCCGAAGATAAGTCTGCAGCAACTCCACTTATAGGTCTAATTTTCATAATTTGTGTTCCAACAGTTTTTATAATTCTCCACCCACCAATTGAAGTTCCAAGAGCCATAGCTATAGCACATGAAAGTTGTACCCAAAATGGAATTGCGTCTCCGCTATAAAAACCTGTTGTAGCTAATGCCATTGTTATAATACCCATTGATTTTTGTGCATCATTTGTACCGTGTGAAAAAGACTGTATTGCAACAGTTAATATTTGTAGCCTTCTAAATCCATTATTAGTTTTAAATATATTAGATTTTTTAAATATTTCTTTAAGTATAGAAAGTACAATGTATCCAACTACAAATGCTAAAATTGGAGATGTAATAAGTGCTTTCAAAATCTTAAAAAACCCATCATAGTGTATTATGTCAAATCCAGAAGCAGCAATTGCAGCTCCTACAATAGAACCTATCAATGTATGTGACGATGAGCTTGGAATTCCGTAATACCATGTAAGTAGATTCCATACTATTGCAGAAATTAATGCTGCTAAAATTACATATGAACCATTTGCAATTGAGTATGGATTAACTATATCTTTTGCAATAGTCTTTGCAACACCTGTAAATGCAATAGCTCCTAAAAAGTTCATTAGTGCAGCTAAATAAATTGCCGTTTTTAACTTTAAAGCTCTAGTTGAAACTGCTGTAGCAACTGCATTAGCAGTATCATGGAATCCATTTATAAAGTCAAAAGCTAGGGCTAAAATTACAGTTAAAATTATTACTATTAATGCGCTATCCATAATTACCCCCTTATGCGTTTTTCATTATTATTGTTTCTAAAACTTTAGATACATTCTTAAATTTATCTACAGTACTTTCAAGTGTTTGGTATATTGATTTGTACTGTATTATTTTTATTGCATCATCTTTGCTTTCAACAAAAAGCTTCTTTATACCTTGTCTCTCAAGAAGGTCTGATGCAGTCTCGTGTTCTTTTATTTTTACTATATGACTCATCATATTAGGTAATTTCTTTTCTGAAAGTAGTTCTATGCATTTAAATATCTCTATACCACAACTGTTTATATGTCCGCTAAATGCAACCATTTCTTCAGTAACTTGGTGTAAATCATACATTTCAAGACGAGCTGCACATTGTTCAAGCCCATTAAGTATATTATCCATGCTGTTAGCAAGATGAAGTATATCTTCTCTTTCTATAGGAGTTATTAATGATTGATGAAGTTCTTTAGTAATTTCATGAACTATTTCATCACCTTTTTTTTCATAGCTCTTTATATTATTGTAAAGTTCTTCTAAGTCATTGCTTTCTTTTATTTTAAAATCAAAAAAGTATTTAGAAGCTTCCTTTACAACCTCTGCTTGTTCTAAAATCATTATGAATAATTTATCTTTTCCCTTGTTTTTAAATAACATTGTTATTTTCCTCCTACAATAGATTTATACTTGTCCAGATAATACTAGCTTATATATAACTAAAATCTAATTTAAAATAAATTTAATTCCTTAAAGATTATATAACACTTTTTTAACATTTTTAACATTTTATAATAAATTTAACATTAACTTAACATTTTTCAACATAAAAAAAGATATGCTATATTAACATATCTTTTTTATGTTTATTTATTTGTGTAAGTGTCCAAAACTTTATTTATATTATAATTTATATTATCTACATCTACTGAGTTTATTATTTCACCATTTATATTATATTTGTCTTTTAACTTTAAAATTCTATACACACTTTCATTTATTCTTTCTTCTGGAATTTCTCCATCTTTTACTGCCTGTATAAGACTATTTATGGCATTAATTTGATTATCATTGTTATGACAAACTAATATAATATCAGACCCAGCATTTACAGATTTTATAGCTGCATCATTTATACTATAATTTTTTAAAATAGCACCCATAGTCATATCATCAGTTATTACAACTCCATCAAAATTTAAATCATCTCTTAATATATCACTTATTACATTCTTGGACATGGAAGCTGGATAATTAGAATCTAATTTTGTCATTAATATATGCGCAACCATTACTACATCCGCTTCATTTTTTATTGCATTTTTGAATGGAACAAGTTCAACTTCCTTTAATCTATCTAAATCATTGTCTATAGAAGGCAATCCTATATGAGAATCTACTGATGTATCTCCATGACCTGGAAAATGCTTTACAACAGGAATAACGCCTTTATTTTTAATACCTTTCATTGTTGCAATCCCTAAATCACTTACAGTATTAGGATCACTTCCAAATGATCTATTACCTATTACAGGGTTGTTTGGGTTTGTATTTACATCTAATACTGGTGCAAAATCCATATTTATTCCAAATGCATTTAATTGCATAGCTAAAACATTACCTATTTCATAAGAATAATCTTTATTGTTTAATTTTCCTATTTCTCTATTTGTAGGAAGATTTTTAAACTCATCTGGAACTCTGCTAACTTTTCCACCTTCTTCGTCTATAGATATAAATAAAGGTATATTATTATTTGAATTATTTTCTTTCAGAGAGTTTACTAGATTAAGTAACTGTCCTGTATCTTTTACATTTTTCTTAAATAAAATAAATCCACCTACTTTTTTATTTTGTATCATATCTACAGTATTTTCATCTACATTATAACTATCAAGGCCTACTATTACCATTTGGCCTATTTTTTCTTCTAACGTCATTGTTTTTATATTTTCCTTTATTGGGTCTACTACAGGTCTTTCTTTTTCAGCTTCATTATTAGGTTGTTTGTCATCTGCAACATTACACCCTACTATAAGTAGTAATATTGATATTAATGATATTATTAACATATAATATTTTTTGCCCACATTATCCCCCCTATTTTTATAATCAATAGTATTATTATATTCTAAATTCAACAAAAAAAATACTCCACTATAAATGAAGTATTTTGTAATTACTTTTATAAATTTATTTTCTTATCTAGTAAATATCCTGTAGCTGTAAATAGTATAGCAGCCATAATTAGATTTAATAAAATATAAATGCTAGGTATTTTATTAAGTTCCATAACAAACATATCAGTTGGAAACTTTAAAAATAACCCACTTATATATGCAGTAACATTTGATATTATAATAAAGAATATAAATGACAATAACTTGCCATATCTTACATTAGAAAATATACTTTTTGTCAAAGCCATAGATAAGTATACTGTAAGTAAAAAAATTATATATCCAATTAAAATTAATAATAATCCTTTAAACATCTCAGGTATATATTCAGTAGGAATTGCACTATATAAAGATATTTGAGGGAATTTATTTGCTAACATTTGATAATCTATAAATCCAAATAACCCCACTAGTAATAATATCCCTAAACATTCAGCTATAATAGCCGATAATTTTCCTACTAAAATTTCATATCCAGTTAAAGGAGTTAAAAATAAAAATTGGCCTTCTTCTGTAAATAAATTTGTATACATTCTTCTTATATGATCAACACCTAAAATTACAGCCATTGCAAATGCTGACATAAATAAAATGAATGTAAACATCGATGGCTCGCTACTATCTTCTGTAAGTATTCTTCTCATAATATCTATATTTAATATTATGGCAACTGCTATTGCCCCTAAGAAAAACTTCCATCTACTCATCCAATCATATTTGATTATCTTAAACATCTTTATAAACCTCCCTATATATCTCATCTATAGACATACTTCTTTCTACCCTTAAATCCTCTGCATTTCCCTTTAATGCTACAGTCCCTTTATCAATAAATATTGCCTCATCTATTATAGTCTCTAATTCTTTTACCAAATGACTTGAAATTATTATAGTGCTTTCATCATCACAAATATTAAGTATTGACTCCATAATCTTTTCTCTAGATATAGGGTCAATTCCATTTAACGGTTCATCTAATACATATAATTTTGCATTCCTAGAAAAAGTTAAACTAAGTCTTAATCTCCCTAACATACCAGTTGATAAATCTGATATTTTTTGCTTTATATTAATTCCCATAAAATCTATCATTTCAATAGCTTTGTTTTTATCAAAATCACTGTACATATCTTCGTAGTATTTTATACACTGCTCTATTTTCATCCATTTTGGAATATTATTGCTTGTTGGCATATATGAAACTATTTTCTTAGTGTTAGTTCCAATTTTTTCATTGTTAATTTCAATACTACCGCTAGTTGGATAACTAAGACCTGATATCATCTTCATAAGTGTTGTTTTTCCACTTCCATTGGGTCCTAATAGTCCGTATATTTTTCCTTGTTCTATAGATAAACTTAAATTATCTAAGGCTTTTTTATTTATATATTTTTTTGTTATATTTTTAGCTTCTAATAATTCCATATTAGTCCTCCTTTAAGTATTTATTAACATAGTTTAATATTTTTTCATTTGAATACCCTAGTTCCTTCATCCCATTTGTAAAGCTTTCTAAAAGTCCATTTGCTAAGTCACTTTTTATATTTTGTATAACTTCTTCATCTTCAGTTATAAAAGAACCTATTCCTCTTTGTGTATAAGTAACTCCCTCTCTCTCTAGTTCTTGATACACTCTTTGCATTGTATTTACATTAACTTTTAAATCAGCTGCCATACTTCTAACAGAAGGTAATTTTTCTCCTTTATTTATTTTTTCTAATATAATATCTTTCTTTATTTTATCTATGATTTGTAGATAAATAGGAATTCTAGTATTAAATTCCATATAATCACCTCCTCAGTTACACTGTTATATTTACATAGTACACTATTATTATGTTCATGTCAATTAATATTGATACTTATATATAGAAAAATAAAATAACAAATCAGAACTCTATAGATAAGTCCAATCATAAAAACAATATTATGTAATGTATACTGGAATTAGGTTTAGATAATACATTTTAGGGAAATTTGGAGGAAGAAAATAATGAAGATAAGTTTCAAAATGACTACTATATTTGCAGTAGGTGTGTTATCAATGTCATTGATGATTGGTTGTTCAGCAAAACAAGAAGAGGCTAAAAAAACAAATACTACAGAATCAGTAGAAACAGTAAAATCATCAGAAATAAAAACTATGACAGGAGAAGAACTTGTAAAACAAAATTCTGGAAAAGAAAAAGATAAGTTTTTAATTATAGATGTGCGCTCTCCTGAAGAATATAAGGAAGGCCATATTCAAAATGCTATTAATATGAATGTTGATAGTTTGGAAGATAGACTTGATGAGATTGAAGATTTAAAAGAATCTCCAATTATAACTTACTGTAACTCAGGCAAAAAAAGTGGACAAGTTGCAGAAATTCTAGTGAATAATGGATTTAAAGATGTAACTAATGCTGAAGGTGTAAAAAATTTCAAATATGATTTAGTTAAGTACTCTGATGTAAGAGGAGCTACTTTCCAAAAGCTTATAGATGAAAATACTGATATAGTTTTAGTGGATGTTAGAGAGGAAAAACAAGCTGAAGACGAAGGAATGATTGAGGGAGCTATAAATATTCCACTTAATACTATAGAAGCGAACCTTGATAAATTACCAAAGGACAAAACTATAGCTTTATACTGCAATTCTGGTACTAAGAGTAGTGAAGTTGCTAAGAAATTAGAAAGACTAGGTTATACAAATGTAGTAAATTCTATTGATGGTGTAAAAGAATATAAATTTACATTAGAAGAGTGTTGTTAAGAAATAAAAAGGGATTGTTTCAATTGAAACAATCCCTTTTGGTTGTTTAATATTTTAAAGTTTTCTAAATGTATTAGTATTATTTCTTGTTTTTTTCGTTCCAAATCTTTTTAAGCAAGAATGCCATTACACTTACTGAGAATAATATTAAAAGTCCAGTTACAAAAGTTTTAACTCCTCCTACTAACATACCTCCAACATAAGAGTACACTATTGTAGCAGGTAACTGTCCTAGACCTGTTGCCCAGAAAAATGACCAAAAGCTCATTGATGTTAATCCAGCTGCATAGCTCACTAAATCAAAAGACATGAACGGTAGTAATCTTGCTATAAGTATTGCATACTTTCCATATTTATCAAAGAACTTATCTATACCATCTAATGCAAACTTACTTGTAAGCTTCTCTACAGCTGTTCTTCCGTAAAATCTCGCAATATAAAAACAAAGTATAGAACCTGCCATAGCACTAGTCCATGAAAGTATCGCCCCATTTACCCATCCAAAAAGTCCAGCATTTGCAAATGTAAGTAAAAATGCTGGTAATGGTGCTGCAATAGATTGAAATACCATTAACAAAAATGAAATAATAGGTGCCCACATACCAAAAGATAATATATATTCCTTTATAACTTCTACATCAACTTTACTAAACAAAGAAACTATTTCATTAATACCATTGTTAACAGGTTTAACAAAAAAGTATACAAGTACTGCAGCTACTGCTATTCCTATTTTAACAATAGTCGATTTTTTTATATTTTTCATAAATTTTTACCCTCCTAATACTACATAAATATCTAATTTCTTATATTAAATATTTTTGCTATATTTTCAATATAAAATATAGAAATTACACCAATTAATAATAACATAAGAATTAAAGTATTTATAGTTGTAAAGTATGTATATGTCGTTTAAATTCCCTATCTAATAATAGAAGTAGGTAATGTTTAGATTCTATCAGAACCTAGTAAAGAAAAAATTATTCCAATTAGCCCTATATTTACTCTTATCTATGTGAATTTTAACGAATTTTCGCGTTGTTTATTTTTCTTTTTTTTATCTCTTGTTTAGAAGCATATCTGTTCATCCAGCTTATTAAAACATTTCCTGGAGATTCTGGCCACTGAGATTTAGAGTTGTATTGTTCGCCAAATATTAAATCCAGTATATGAACTGATTTCTTACCTCCTCTTTCCATTGCTTCTTTGCAAGAAGCACAGTAAGTTACCATGTAATCAGATTTAACTTCTTCTGTTACCCTATTCATTACCCTTTGAGCTAATTCTGGATTAGCTGGAACTATCATACCCCCAAAACCACAGCACTTAGTATTTTCTCTTGAATAACGTAGTTCTTCAACTTCATATTCTAACTCATTCATTATCCATCTTATACCGTCATGGATACTACTTACTTCCCTTGTTGGACATGCATCGTGTATAGCAATAGTAATATCACTACCTTTACCTTTTCCTTTAGCACCTTCTGGAAGTCCTATTTCAGGTAGTATTTGCCATAATGATCTAACCTTTTGGTTAGGACTATTTTCACTTATAATATTATAACAATTTTGACAAGCAACTATTATTTCATCTGCATCTAATTTATCTATTTCAGCTTGTAAATCAGCATATCTTTCTTTAAAAAGTTCAGTTTGTCCTATTGCCTTTGTTGGTTTTCCACAACATTTAAGTATTGCAGATGTTCCTGGATAAACACTTTGCAAATAATCAAGTATTTGTCCTACTGCCTTTGGATTGTATGATGGCAGTGAACATCCAGGTATAAATACCCTTTTAATGTCTGTTTCTCTTTTGTCTGTCACTGCTGTGTTAAACACTTTAGAAAAACTCAATGTTTGATGCATATCTATTGCTTTATGTCCTGACATTGGTGATTTTCCATTATTTGCTTTAGTTATTTCTTTTCTCATATCCATAAATGCTTCACCAATCTTAAGATCTTTTGGACATGTTATTGTACATTGTTTACACATATTACATGAAAATGGTATTTTAGGGTCAACGTTCCCTTCTTTATCTAATATATCTTTAAATAAGTGCTTTGGTGATGAACAAAAATCATTTAACATCACACATTCCTTCATACAAAGTTTACAATCAATACATTCATCTGCTATGCTTTGTATATCCTCTATTGTTTTGTTTGGATATATAATTTTTTTCATAACTACCCTCTATTAATATCACTATTCTTCAGTTTATTTGTTAAATATTTTTATAATTTATTTCTTTTTAGACACCATCTTACCTAATAGTATCGATCCTACAGTAAGTAATATCACTAGAACTATAGAAATTATAAATTCTGGAGACTTTATATCTAATATCTTATCTCCTACATTTAGGAATATTACTGTCCCTGGCAAAATTCCTATAATTGTGGCAATAGTATATTTACTAAAAGTTATGTTAGTAAGTCCAGATGCATAGTTGATTACATTGTATGGCATTGCTGGTATTAACCTACATATAAATACAATTAGAAAACTTTCCTTTTCTTCTGCCTGCATAAATTTATCCCACCATTTTTTCGGCATCTTTTCTTCAAGGTACTTATTTACCATATCTCTTGCCAACACTTTAGCCATCCAAAACATCAATGAACTATTAAGTGCTGCTCCAATTAAAGTATATAGTGTACCTGTCCAAAGGCCAAATGAAAGACCTCCTGCCAATGCCAATATAGGAACTGGAAAGAAAAATACTGGCAGTATAACCCATACAATAATATATGCAATCGGCGCTAGAGTACCAAATCCAGTTATCCAATCACGAATAGACGCGGCAGTAATATTGGATAAAAACATCTTATATATTAGAAAAAAAGCTATTGTCAATACTATAATGAGAAGTTGTTTTAGTCGTTTTGACATATATTCCATATCCTTTCTTAAATATAGAAACCTGATGTAATATACATCAGGTTTCTTTTTTATTGTTCATTTATTTCTTCTTTTTTCTTACCTTTATGCTTATCGTTATATACTTTTTTTGCAATACCTATTACCATTGATAAAGCAAATAATGTTAATAATCCTACAAACAATTTCTGAGCTCCACCTGTAAGTGTTCCTCCAACGTATGAATACACAATTGTCGCCGGTAATTGACCTAAACCTGTTGCTATAAAGAATGGCCAAAATCTCATATTAGTAAGACCAGCAGCATAACTTACAAAGTCAAATGAAACAAATGGTAAAAGTCTACAGATTAATATTGTATAATTTCCATATCTTTCGAAGAAAACATCTACAGTTGCCATTGCACCTTTGCTAGTAATCTTTTCAACAGCATCTCGACCAAGTACTCTCGCTATAAAGAAACATAGTGCAGCCCCTGCCATAGCAGATGACCAAGATAATATTGCCCCTTGCCACCATCCAAATATAGCTGCATTTGAAAGAGTAATTAGGAAAGCTGGGATTGGTGCAGCAATTGATTGAAGAACCATAAGAATAAATGATACTACGGCAGCTAATTTACCATATGATCTCAAATAATTAATTACTACTTCTGTATCTAGCTTAGATATTGTACTAAAGGCATGGTTTAAGCCATTATTAAGAGACGGAATTGTAAAGTATAAAGCCATAAAAATTGCTATACCTACAATTGCAATAAGTCTTCCTAATCTTCTCTTTTTCTTAATTTTTGCAAGTTCTTCTTCATCTATTTCTTCTCTTAAATCTTTTAATTTTAATTCATTTTCTTTTAAAATTTTTCTTTCTTCCTTAGTATATTCCTTTTGGTATTTTCCAACAGTAAGTACAATATATAGATTTATTAGATTTACTACTATTGCACATACAATAAAAATAGGCATTATCTCTGATACAGGATTTGTAATTAATAGTGTTTCTCTTGTAATATAAAAGAATTGTTGTAGTCTTCCTGTAAATAAAGCTATTAGTATAGCTGATAATTCAATTATATAAAATGAATACTTCCAATCTAGTCTTTTCTTAGCAATACCGACCATAAGTCCAAAGCCTGTAAAGATATACATTACTAACCCCAGTCCTACCATCATTTCATATGCTACACTAAAGAACAATAACATACTTAAAAGAAAGCCTAGTGCTATACCTGTAGTAGTATAATAAAATAACAATCTTAGTTTTTTCATCAATTAACCTCCTAATTCATTTTGTATGAAAAGCCATACAAAGCTAAATCTTAATCTAAATTATTTGGCAATTGAATATACTGTAGCTACATAAGTTCCGTCTTCTGGAAGCACATCTTGATTTGCAGTAAATTTAACTTCTTGAGTTTTTTCTACTACACCATTAGCATAAGTAGAGTTAGATATTATACCAACTGGGCAGCTATCAAGACAAGATAAACATCCAGTTTTCTTAGCTTTAGCTCTATCTAAATTTCCACCAAATTTGAAGGCTATCTTACCTCCAGTGCTATCTTTAATAACTTCATTAACATCATATTCCTTATCAGCACCATTCCAAGTAACCTTTAAATCAAGTGCTGTACCTTCAACTTTAGTAGTTGAAGCATTATCAGGAGTCATATTATTTCCTGGCTCAGCTCCGATTTCTATAAGTGCATTATAGAAGTCTTCTGGAGCTGCATATGCAGTAAATACAGACTTAGCTCCATTACTTCCATCCTTAAATACTGAAGCATGACGAGTTGTTTCTGTAAAATATTTACCATTTACTTGAGTAAGTACAGTTATAGTACCAGCTTCTTTATCAACTTTTATAGGATTTTCTAGTGATACACCAGCTACTTTATCAGATGCTTCTACTTTTTCTTCTTGTTTTGGAGCACTAGTTGAGTCCCCTCCATCATTTTTAGGGCTACATCCAACAAATCCTACCATACTAACACATAATACTGCTGCAATCATTGCTTTTTTCTTAAAGTTCATTACCTGTTCCTCCCTATTAAACTATTCTCTTATAAGTTAATCCTACTTTAGTTTAAATGAAATTTAGTTTTCTTTCAAATAGGAAAAATCTATAGATATTTGTCGAGGTATAGGGAAAACCTATCGTGGTATGTTATTAAAAAAAGACTATAGATTTTCTAGAATTTCAACAGCAGTTCTGACAGCATTCGGACAATAACTGAATAAAAGTCCTTTCTCCATAATTACTTTTTTATCCTCTTCCTTGCTCAAATCATAACCTAACATCTCTCTACATACTTCTGATTTATGGATAGCTTTGAATTTCTCATCAAATTCTTTAATTTTTGCTATTGTAGTACTTTTCTTTTCACCATCGCCTTCTATACAGTGTCCATATCTTAGCCCAATGACAACATAGGAACCTAACACTGCCCCACATGTTTCTGATTTGAAAGTTCCTGCCCCAAAGGTTGCAGATATTTTTCTTGCCATTTCCTTACTTATTCCAAACTCATTAGCAAAATAGCTAACAACTACTTGTCCACAGTCAAAACCTTTTTTAAACTCTTCTACTATAAATTCATTTGTTATCATGTTGTACACCCTCTAAACCATAATTATCTAAATGGCAATTAAAAAATTTGGGTTTGTTATAAAACGAACCCAAATTTTTTAATTACTTTACTTCTCCTGTTACAAGAGGAAGATCTTTGTTATAACTCCACTCTATCCAAGAACCATCAAAGTTCTTAACATTTTCATATCCTAATAGCTCAGTTAATACGAAAGTAGTATGAGCTGATCTAACACCGGATTGACAGTATACTATTATATTCTTGTCTTTAGTTATTCCCATTTCTTCATACATTTTCTTTAATTCATCTGCATTTTTGAAAGACATATCTTCAGCTATTGCTTGCTTGTATTCTAACCAAGTTGAATTAGGTATTCTACCTTTTCTAAATGCACCTTTCTTTAAATCTTTACCTGTTGCTTCTTCTATAGATCTAGCATCTAATATTATAGTGTTTTCGTCTTCAAGCGCTACCTTAACTTCATCTAATGTAGCTAACTTAGAGTTATCTGTTTCTTCTGGGAACTTAAATTCTTTAGCATTTACTTCAGTGCCTTTAAGTGTTGTTTCAAATCCATCAGCTTTCCATCCATCTATTCCACCATCTATTAACTTAACATTTTCATATCCATACATATCTAGCATCCACCAGAATCTAGCTGCGTCTAGATCTCCTGCGTTATCGTATAATAATATTGTTGTTTTGTTATCTGCACCTATTTTTTCACCTAGTAATTTTTCAACTTGTTCTTTTGGTGCAGCCATTCCTTCTACTTCTGCATTTGCATTTTCATAATCAGGTCTCCATATATTAACTGATCCTTCAATATGACCTAATGCATAATCAACATCTTTTCTTATATCTACAGCTACAACATTTTCACCTTTATCAAGTAATGCTTTAGCATCTTTAGGACTTATTATGTTGTCACTTTGAACGTATTGTTCGTATTTAGTTACTTGCTTAGTTACTTCTTTTTCTTCCTTTACTTGTGTTGATGAACATCCAACAACCCCTAATGATAATACACTTGCTAAACCTAAAATCACAAGTCTTTTTCTTAACGTCATTTTTATTTCCTCCCAAGTTGTTTTTATTATTTATTTATTTCTTTCTTTTTTTCATTTCTTTTTTTGAAGCATATCTATTCATCCAGCTTATTAAAGGACTTCCTGGACTTTCTGGCCACTCAGATTGTGAGTTATATTGTTCTCCAAATATTAAGTCTAATATGTGCACTGACTTCTTACCCCCTCTTGCCATTGCATCTTTACAAGAAGCACAGTAAGTTACCATATAATCAGACTTAACCTCCTCTGTTACTCTATTCATTACTCTTTGTGCTAAGTCTGGATTAGCTGGAGCTATCATGCCTCCAAAACCGCAACACTTAGTGTTTTCTCTTGAGTAACGAAGTTCTTCAACTTCATATCCTAATTCATCCATTATCCATCTAATACCATAGTGGATACTGCTTACTTCCCTTGTTGGACATGCATCATGTATAGCAATAGTAATATCACTACCTTTACCTTTTCCCTTAGCCCCTTCAGGAAGTCCTATGTCAGGTAATATTTGCCATAATGATCTAACTCTTTGATTTGGGCTATTTTCAGTTATTATGTTATAACAATTTTGACATGCAACTATTACTTCATCAGCTTCTAGTATATCTATTTCAGATTGTAAATCAGAATATCTTTCTTCAAAAAGCTTAGTTTGCCCTAATGCTTTAGTTGGCTTTCCACAACACTTAAGTATTGCAGATGTTCCTGGGTAAACACTTTGTAAGTATTCAAGTATTTGACCTACTAACTTTGGATTGTATGAAGGTAGCGCACATCCTGGTACAAATACTCTTTTTATATCAGTTTTTCTTTTATCAGGAACTGAAGTATTAAACATTTTAGAAAAACTTAATTTTTGATGCATATCTACAGCTTTATGTCCTGACATTGGTGATTTACCATTATTTGTCTTAGTCATTTCTTTTCTCATGTCCATAAATGCTTCACCAAGTTTAAGATCCTTTGGACATACTATTGTACATTGTTTACACATATTACATGAAAATGGTATTTTAGGATCAACGTTTCCTTCTTTATCTAATATATCTTGAAATAAAGGCTTTGGAGATGTGCAAAAATCATTTAACATTACACATTCTTTCATACAAAGCTTGCAATTTATACATTCATCGGCTATTTCTTTTATTTTATCTATTAATTTTTGGGGATATATTATTTTTTCCATAGTTAGCACCTCAATTTATGTCAATGTCATTCAGTTTATATGTTAAGCATTTTTAGGTAAATATTTTTAATTCCCTAATTCTTATCAACTTACTAGGAATTATGTATTTTTATTATATATTGATAACAAATTAAAATCAATACTTTTTTGCACAAAAAAATAAGAGCCTAATAATAAGCTCTTATTTTATAACTAGTTCAACTGGGCAGTGGTCTGAACCATATATATGAGTATGAATATCTGCACTTACAAGTCTATCTTTAAGTTTTTCTGAAACAACAAAATAATCTATACGCCACCCTGCATTGTTTGCCCTTGCATTAAATCTATAACTCCACCAAGAATATACGCCTTCTTTGTCTGGATTAAAATATCTATATGTATCTATAAATCCTAAATCTAAAAGCTCTGTAAATTTATTTCTTTCTTCATCTGTAAATCCTGCATTTTTTTTATTATTTTTAGGATTTTTAAGATCTATTTCCTTGTGTGCTACATTTAAATCACCACACATTATTACAGGTTTATTTTTGTCTAATTCTTTTAGATAACTTCTAAAGTCATCTTCCCAGCTCATTCTATAATCAAGTCTAGCTAGTGCCGATTGTGAATTTGGAGTATATACAGTTACAAAATAAAAATCATCAAATTCTAAAGTTATAACTCTGCCTTCTTTGTCGTGTTCTTCCTTATTTATTCCATAAGTGACATTAATAGGTTTTGTTTTTGTAAATATAGCTGTACCTGAGTATCCTTTTTTCTGAGCATAATTCCAATACTGATGATATCCATCTAATTCTAAATTTATTTGCCCTTCTTGTAGTTTACTTTCTTGAATACAAAATATATCAGCATCTACTTCTTTAAAGTAATCTAAAAAATTCTTACCTACACAAGCTCTAATTCCATTAACATTCCATGATATTAACTTCATATTTATCTCCTTTTAACCTATATAAGATTTTAATGTTTTTTTCATAAAGTCTATGTCTAAATATTCTTTTATTTTATTATAGGTATCCATATTTTTTATATCTTTATTAGGATCTTGATATTCTAAATATGCACCAGCACACCAAGCTAAGGCTCTTAAATACAAATAAGGATTGTACATATCTACCCTTTCTCTTATGTTTTTATCTTCGCCTATATTTTCTATGTATGATTTATAAAATTCATTTATTTCATAATCATTTAGTATATAATTCTGTTTCCACAGGGTAGTTGTAATTGCTAAGAATTGAGTTATGTCTTGACATGGATCACTTATAACAGGCTTTTCCCAATCTATTAAATAACTATTGTCTCCTATTATAAAGTTATGAGAATTTACTTCAGTGTTATTTATAACGTGCCACTTATTTTCTATAAAGTATTTTTCAATATGCTTATTTTTTTCACAGTAATTTATAAGTTTATAAAACAAATCTTTAAGTTCATGTTCTACTAAATTTGATTTAAAAAAGTCTTTTAACCATCTATTGCCTTCTTTTATTCTATCGCTTAATATATTGCTTTCTACTATAAAGTTATCATTATTGATTTTAGATACATCCAGTGAGTGAATACATCCAAATATTTTTCCAGCTTTACTCATATCCTTATTGTATTCAAGGGGTCTTCCATATAAAAATTCCATTATTAATATTCCATAGTCAAAATAACTTTTAGTATCATCTAAATAATAAGTTTTAGGAGTTACCTTACTTATTTCTAAACTTTTCAAAGCATCGTATTCATATTTAATTTGATTTTCTAATTCTAACTGACTTTTGGTGTTTACTCTAAATACATACTTTTTTTCATTGTCATCTATAGTAAAGTTAATATTGTATTCCCCTTGAGCTAAAAAATCTACATTAAAATCTCTTTTTATATTAAGTTTGTTTGTTAAGTCATAATCATATATATAATTTTTTATTTTATCTTTCAATGTATCTTTTAGCATACTCAGTTCCTTTCTCACGGCTTAGTATGAATTTTGCTGTATTTACAGGCATTATCTTGTTTTTGAATTTATTATTACATATTTCATTAAATAAGTGCATTAAGTCTTCCTTAGTATCTATGTCTACTAATTTATCTGTAAGTCCTACTTTTATATTGTTCTTATTACATATATCCAAAGTTCCTTCTAGTACAGTTTTGTATCCCCACCTTAAGTTGTTGTCAAATATTAAATCTATTGAGCTTTTCATACCTACAAGATAATATCCTCCATCTAAAGTAGGACCTAGACATAAATCATTATAGTCTAACTTTTCAAAGGCATTTATTATATTTTCTGGTTGTATATGTGGAATATCACATCCCATTAATAAAACTTTATTATAGTTTTTAGATAGTACATGTTTTAGGGCATTTGACATTCTATCTCCTAGATTATCTCCATACTGAGGGAAACAATTTATATAATCTGGTATTATGCCATCTATAATTTCAAATGGGTCTTCAGGTGTATAGGTTAGATATATATCTATATCATCTTTTATATAATTAAGAACATAAAATACATCTTTTAAAAAACACATGTGTATTTGTGCACACTCTAATCCACTTAATGCACTCATAAGCCTAGTTTTTGTCTTTCCCTCAACAGGGATTCTAGTCATAAGTATTAATGCATTTTTCATCATCTAGCCTCCCTGTATATTTTGACTAATTCCTTAGGCGATACTCCTAATGTATATAATATCTTAAGTTTATGCATAAGTAACAAAGTTTTTAGTTCTCCACCTTTTTTAAATCTTCTTGCCGATGTTCCTATTGGTGTATTTATAAGACATGTTCTTCCTTGCTTTTTTATTCTAAGGCTAAATTCCCAATCCTCCATTATTTCTATCTCTGGGAAGCCTCCTAATTTTTCAAAAACATCTTTTCTTGCAAATATTCCTTGATCTCCGTATATAAGTTTTAAAAACTTACCTCTCATATTTGATGTAACTTGTACAAACTTCATAAAATTTGTATTTAAGTCGTAAAAATATAAATGAAATCCTCCACCTACATATCCTTTATCTATTGCATTTTCTATATGCATTAACGAATTTTTTTGGATTATAGAGTCAGAATGAACAAACCATAGTATGTTTCCCTTTGCTATTTTTGCTCCAGCATTCATTTGAAACGATCTTCCCTGTTGAGACTTTACAACCTTTGCATATTTACTTGCTTCTATTACAGTATTATCATTACTCCCACCATCTACTACTATTAGTTCTTTATCTCCAATTAAGTTTTTTAAATTTTCTATAGTATTTGCAATTGTTTTTTCTTCATTTAAGGTAGGTATTATAATAGATATCATATAATCTCCTTATAAATTAAAATAAACAGCATTTTCAAAATCTATTTCAATTTTTACTTGGTCTCCTATATTGTAACTGTTATTTACAGAACTTATCTTTAAATTGTTATTTCTCACATCTACATTATAATAAATTCTATCTCCAGCATATTTCTTCTTAGTGACTATACCTAAAACAATAGATTCATGGCTTAAAGAATACATACTTATTCTTTCTGGAGATACCATAACATTTACATCACTATTTTCATTGTAATTTACTTTAAATTTTCCTAAATCCGTTTTTAATATATTGTTCTGTATCTTGCCTTTTATATAATTTTTTTCACCAAAAAAGTTGGCAACTTCAATTGATTCTGGTTTTTCATAAATATCATTTGGAGTCCCAAACTGTTTTATCTTCCCATCTATCATTATAGCTACTTTGTCAGACATTATAAGTGCTTCTTCTTTATCATGTGTTACAAGAATTGTAGTTATATTTAATTTTCTTTGTATATCAAGGACAAACTCTCTCATATTGTCTCTAAGTCTTATATCTAAATTTGAAAATGGTTCATCAAGAAGTAATACCTTAGGATTTATTACAAGGGATCTTGCTATTGCAACTCTTTGCTTTTGTCCTCCAGATAACTCCGATGGATACTTTTTTTCATATCCATTTAATTTAACCAATTCTATAATTTTATTTACTTTTTCTTTTCTAATATGTTTGTTTTCTTTTCTCATTTTCAAACCAAAATCTATATTATCATAAATATTCATATGAGGAAATAACAGATAATCTTGAAATACTATTACTGCATCTCTTTTTTCTGTACGTATATTCAATATGGAGTTGTTGTTAAAAAGTATATCTCCTCCATCTGGATTAATAAGTCCTGATATAAGTTTTAAAGTTGTACTTTTGCCACATCCAGAAGGCCCAAGTAGTGATATAAGTTTGCCTTCTTCAATTGTCAAATTTATATTATCTAAAACATTTCTTCCGTCAAAGTTCTTAGACAAATTTACAAGTTTTACTTCAGACATAATATTCTCCTTGATTAAAAAATTCCTAATTTTATATAAAAAATGTCTTATTATTTGTTTTGTAATATTTCTTAATACTACTTTCTAAAATTATGAGAACTATTAAGCTAACCAATAAAAATACAATACTGTATAAAGAAGCTATAGTTCTATCTCCACTTTGTATGTATGGAAACATAAGCATTGGGTAAGTTATTACGCTTCCTCCACCTATTAAAAAAGTTAAAAAGTACTGCCCAAAAGCTATAATAAAACACATACTAGCTGCAGATATTATTCCTGGAGCTATAAGAGGTAGAGTTATATATATAAATGTGTTTATACTATCTGCACCTAATACCTTTGCTTGCATTTCAAGTTTATCACCTACTATTTCATAAACATCAGCAAGTATTCTAACAGCATATGGTATACATGGCAATAAATTTACAAGTACAACACCTAAAATAGTATTTGCAATTCCCATTTGTATGAATACTATATGAATTCCCATAGCCACAGATATTGTTGGAACTATTATAGGAGACAATACTAAAAGTTCAAAAAACTTTTTTCCTTTGAAATTATAAAGTCCAAAAGCCTTTCCTGCTGGAATACTTATAATAACACTTATAAAAGATATTATTAAAGAAAGTAATATACTAGTGTTTAATGCCTTTAAGTTATCTATTGTAAATAAGAATTCAAATCCTCTTAAAGAATATTCCTTTGGAAGTATATTAGGCCAAGGCCAAGAGTTAGTAAAACTCCATATTATTAAAGTTAATAATGGAAATATTAATATAAACAAAGTTGTATTTATAACTATATTATTAAATTTTTTCATTTTATCACCTATAGCCTATATTTATACAGCTTTTCAAATACTTTATTGTATAACATTAAAAGTAAAAAGCATATTAAAGTTAAAATAATATTTATAACCATTGCATAAGGCCTTTGAGATAAATCTGTACTTGAGTATTGTATGTAAGCTTCTACAGGTAATAGTTTTGGAGCTGTAGGTCCTATAAGGAAAGGTACTTCAAATGACCCAAAGGTAAATGCAAATATTATTATAAATGAAGATAGTATTGTAGGCATTGAAAGTGGAAGTAATACATAAAAGAATGACTGAAATTTATTTGCACCTAAGTTTATAGCAACTTCTTCTAATTTATCATTTACATTCGAAAATATATTGTAAACCATAAGTACAACAAAAGGTATTTCCTTCCAAAGATATGTTAACATTATACCTATTCCGTGCTTGTCTAGTACCATGGACATAAATTGCTCTGGTTCTTTTATAATCCCAATATTATATAGAACTCTAGGAAACAATCCACTTTGTGAAAATATATTATATACAAGAAGAACTACAACTATATGAGGTACTATAATAGGAAGCCTAATAAAGGCTTCCTTTAATTTTTTAAATTTATTATCTTTTAAAAGTAAATAGGATGTTGTCACTCCAATAATAATAGATAAAACAGAAGATATAAAAGAAACTTTTAATGTAAATCCAAGTGATTCTAAAAAGTATTTATCTCTTAAAACTTCTTTATAATAGTCTAGTGTTATAGTTGTCATTCCTATTGCTGGAAAATATCCAAAACTTTGGAATATACAAAGTGTTATTCCTATAGTAAATATACTAAGCAATATAATTAATACTGGTGTTAGTAATATATATGGCTTTAATTTTTCACTCAATTTATTCACCCTTTGCTACTTGCTCCATCCATATTTGCTCTATTATTGGCACTAAATTAGCTGGTAATTCTGGAACAGCATTTGGTATAACTATGGTCTCGCTGAATTTCTTTTTATCATTATCACTTAACTTACTCATATCTAAAACTGGAGCATCTCCCCAGTTTTCTGAATGGCTCTTTGAAGCTTGTGCATCTATACTTTCTAAGAAATCTATAAGTACTAATGCAGCATACTTGTTAGGAGAATTAAATGGTATAGCCATAAAGTGAGTATTACTTAAATTCCCCTTATCAAATTCAACTATTTTTGTAGCCTTTGGAAACTCTCCGTCATTTATTCTTCCACGTAGTGAATTTGGTGTATAAGTCATTGAAAATGCAACCTCACCATCTGAATACATATTGTCAAGTTGTGAACTTGTAGAAGGATACGATTTTCCTTCTTTCCATAAATAAGGCTTTAATTCATTTAAATAGTCCATAGCAGGTTGTATTGCTGCTTTTACCTTTTCTTTATCTGCTGGTAGGTCTTTAATATTTTCATATCCAACTACATCGTATATTATATTTCTTACAAATGCACTTCCTGTAAAATCAGGAAGGGCTGGATAGGTGAACTTTCCTGGATTTGCCTTTGCTATTTCTAGTAATTTCTTATGATTTGTTGGCGCTTCATTTATTTTAGAACTGTCGTAAATTACAGTAAATTGAGCTTTACCATAAGATGCTTCCATTTTGTCAACAGGTGTACCAAAGTCATTATTTATAGCTGGTGAAGATTTATCAATATATTTTTCCATGTTAGGAAGTTTGTCTGTAAAAGGTCCAAATAAAAGTTCGTTTTTCTTTGCTACTTCAAAATTTTCACCATTTATCCAAAGTACATCCATATTTCCCTTTGCGTTTTTTACTTGCTTTTCAGATAAAAGTTTGTTTACAAATTCTTGAGCATCCATTCCAACGTTTTTTACTGTTATATCGTACTTATCTTTCATTTCCTTTGCTACATATGTATTTATCCATTTGTTTATTTTTTCGTCTCCACCCCATCCATAATAGGTTACAGTAGTTCCTTTTGCTTTTTCAAGTATAGTTTCCCAATCTTCGTTTAGTATCTGTTCATTATTTGCTTGTATATTTTGTTTATTTCCACAACCAGTTAGACCAATTACTATAAGTAATGTCATTAAAATAGAAATAATTTTTTTCATATATTACTCCTTTCATAAGTCATTTACATATCATTCCTTATATCATATATATCATATTTACATAATATAAGTAAACATGGCATTTTTATATTTTGTAATTTTTTGTTGAATTATATATACTTATATCACATACTTATTTTTACCTAAGGAGGTTTACTTATGCATAAAGTTGTATTTGACTGCGACAATACTATGGGAATTTACGGATGTGATGTAGATGACGGTTTAACACTATTATATTTACTTGGAAGAAATGATATTGATATTTTAGGGGTTACTACTACATATGGAAACAATGAATTAGAAACTGTTTATGAAAATACAAAAAATATGTTTAATGAACTTAATATAAACCACACTCCACTATTAAAGGGAGCATTAAATACTGAAAATAGAAATAGCGAAGCTGCTGATTTTTTAGTTGAAATTGTTAATAAATATCCAAATAATATAACTATACTTGCAACAGGCTCTTTGACAAACTTATTAGGAGCATATAATTTAGATAATAGTTTTTTTAATAAAGTAAAAGAAATTGTTTTAATGGGTGGAGTAACAAAGCCCCTTATTATTAACAACAAACCTTTAGCTGAACTTAACTTTTCTTGTGATCCAGAAGCTTCACATAAAGTATTCAATTCAGGATGTAAAGTTACCATATTAAATGCCCATATATGTCTTCAAGCCTTTTTTGGAAGAAATGAATATGAAAGATTAACTAAAAATGACTTACCTATATATAAATATATAACTTCTAAAACTTATAAATGGTTTGAATTTATAATGGATAAGTTTGGTATTGATGGCTTTCATAACTGGGATATAGTAGCAAGTGTATATATGACAAATCCAGATTTATTTGAAGATAATTTTATAGATATAAATTCTACAGTAGATGATTTAAAAAGTGGATTTATTGTAAATACAAAAAATCCTAATTCAAATATAAATATGCCTACACTAATAAAAGATGTTGATAAGTTTAATAACATAATATTTGAAGCTTGGGGTAATGTATAAAAAATAACTAACCTTTCATATTTTATAAATATACTTTAAAATATAATTATAGACTTATGTCTAGTTATAATATATTTACAACTGGGGGTTTTTTTATGAATATAAACGAAGTTTTAGAAAATGCTAGAAATAATATGAAAGGTTACTGTAATGTCTGCAAAGAATGTAATGGTGTTTGGTGTGCAGGTAAAGTACCTGGAATGGGTGGATGTGGAACTGGTGATAGTTTTAAAAGAAACTACAGTACTATAAAAAATATAAAGCTTAAGCTAAAAACTATTCATGATGTTAAAAATCCTGATACAAAAGTTAGTATTTTTGGAAAAGAACTGGACTTACCATTAATGGTTGCACCTATAACTGGAGCATCATACAATATGGGTGGATTTTTATCAGAAGAAGAATATGTAAATGCAGCTATAATAGGAAGCCATAATTCTAATACAATAGGAATGATTGGCGATGGTGCTGATTTAAAGCTTTATCAATATGGAATAGATGCTATAAAGAAAGTAAACGGAAATGGTATTGCTATTATAAAGCCTAGAGATAATAAAGATATAATAGAAAGAATAAAAGTAGCTGAAGAAGCTGGTTGTGTTGCAGTTGGGATTGATATAGATGGTGCTGGACTTGTAACTATGGCTCTTAACAATCAACCAGTAGGGCCTAAATCAGTTGATGAATTAAAAGAATTAGTATCATCAACAAAACTTCCATTTATAATAAAAGGTATAATGGATGAAGAAGAAGCAGAACTTGCATATAAAGCAGGTGCAGCCGCTATAGTTGTATCAAATCACGGTGGAAGAATTCTTGACGATACACTAGGAGTTGCAGAGGTTTTACCTAAAATAGCTAAAAAACTTAAAGGGAAAATAACTATACTAGCAGATGGAAATGTAAGACATGGTTCTGATATATTTAAGTATATAGCACTTGGCGCTGATTGTGTATTAGTTGGAAGACCTATAATATGGGGGGCATATGGAAATCATGAAGATGGAGTTAAAACTACTATAAATAAGTTTAAAAATGATTTTGGTCAAACTATGCTTTTAACAGGAACAAAAGATGTTTCATCTATAAATGACAGCAAAATAGCAAATTTTAATGTTAATCTTTAGTATTTAAAAAGAGGTGTATATACACCTCTTTTTTTATGATAATCTACTTACGTTATCTACATAATCTTTAGCTTCTTCTACTCCTCTTTGTGTTGGTATAGGAACTCTTGCATGAGGAGTATATCTTTCTATATCTTGCCATCCTGCTGTTGCTTCGCTTTGCTTTGATTTATATGCGCGAAGTCTTGCATTATCTTTTCCTGTTAAAGGTTGTAATTTTTTTTCCATTATAGTCACACTCCTTCGTAATTTAAGAAAAAACTTCTTTTTCTTATTTATATTTTTTCATTTAACAGTGACTATAATTCATAATAGTTTTCTTTATGCTATGATAATCTACTTACATTGTCTACATAATCTTTAGCTTCTTCTACTCCTATTTCTGATGGTATTGGTGTTTTTGCATGAGGAGCATATCTTTCTATATCTTGCCAACCTGCTGTTGCTTCACTTTGCTTTGGTCTATATGCACGAAGTCTTGCATTATTTTTTCCTGTCAAAGGTTGCAATTTTTTTTCCATTATAGTCACTCCTTTTTATATTTTTGAGAAAGTAAGAAAACTTCTTTCTTATTCTTATTTTCCCTATTTAAGATGACTATAATTCATAAAGAAAATTTTGCTATTTTTTTATTTCATAGTTATTAAAAGTTGTTTGTCAGATACCATTTCTTCATTTTTTACATATATCTCATCTACAACTCCATCTACCTTTGCAACTATTACTGTTTCCATTTTCATAGCTTCAATTATTACAAGTGGTTGATTTTTCTTAACTTCTTCGCCTTCTTTTACTATAACCTTAACTACCTTACCAGGAATACTAGCTCCTATTTGTAATTCATTATTTAAATCTGCTTTTTGTACATTTTTTATACTACTTGAGAAATTTTTGTCTTCTATTTCTATTTCTCTTAACATTCCATTTAATTCAAACATTAAAGTTCTATTTCCATTCTCATTTGCTTCAGTCATATCTATAAACTTAATAGTAAGAATTTTTCCTGGATCTATTTCTACTTCACATTCTTCGCCTTTATTTAAACCATAGAAGAAAACATCACTTTCAAGTCTTGATATATCGTGATAAGTATTTAAATGACTTAAGTAATCTTCATATACCTTTGGGTATAGTAAATAACTTATTACATTTCTAATGTTTGCTTTCATGTTAAATTTCTCTTCTAGGTACTTTCTTGTACTTTCAAAGTTCTCTTCTTCTAAAAGTTCTCCAGGTCTTACAATTATAGGTTCTTCGCCTTTTAAAACAACTTCTTGTAAATCCTTTGGTATTCCACCTTCAGGTTGACCTATCATACCTTTACAATAATCTACTATAGAATCTGGGAATGATAAGTTATTTCCTTTTTCTACTATATTATCTTTAGTTAAATCATTTTTAACCATAAATATTGCTAAATCTCCAACTACCTTTGAAGAAGGTGTAACTTTTATTATGTCTCCTAATAAATCATTTGCTACCTTGTATGTTTCCTTTACTTCTTTAAACTTATTTCCAAGACCTAAACTTTCTACCTGAGGTTTTAAGTTAGTATATTGACCTCCTGGTATTTCGTATTTATATATTTCTGCAGATGGATTTTTTAAATCACTTTCAAACTTTGAATATATATTTCTTATATCTTTATAATAGTCACTTATTTCTTGGTATCTTTCTATATCTATTTTTGTATCTCTCTTAGTATTTTTTAATGCTTCCACTACTGAGTTTAATGATGGTTGACTTGTAAGCCCTGACATAGATTCTAGTGCACAGTCTACTATATCAACCCCAGCTTCAGTTGCCATTAGGTAAGTTGCTATACCATTTCCACTTGTATCATGTGTGTGTAAGTGGATAGGAACTTTTACATTTTCTTTTAATGCCTTAACTAACTCATATGCAGCATATGGTTTTAAAAGTCCAGCCATATCTTTTATTGCTATTATATGAACTCCTAATTTTTCAAGTTCTAGAGCCATATTTACATAATATTCTAGGTTGTATTTAGTTTTGCTTTTATCTAATATATCCCCTGTATAACATATAGTACCTTCAACTATACTATCTGTTTTAAGTGCTGTTTCTATAGAAGGTTTCATATTTTCAACCCAGTTTAATGAGTCAAATATTCTAAATACATCTATACCTTGATTTGCTGATTCTTTTATGAACTCATCGATTATATTATCTGGATAGTTTTTGTATCCAACAGCATTAGATGCTCTAAATAACATTTGGAACAATGTATTTGGTATTTTCTCTCTTAATTGTTGTAATCTTCTCCAAGGAGATTCTTTTAGGAATCTATAAGCTACATCGTAAGTAGCTCCTCCCCACATCTCCAATGAAAATAAATCATTCATCTGAGAGCTTGTTGCATCTGCTACCTTAAGTAAATCATTAGTTCTAAGTCTTGTAGCAAGAAGAGATTGATGTGCATCTCTCATAGTTGTATCTGTTATAAGCAACTTGTCTTCATTTTTTATATAATCAATAAAACCTTTTGTTCCTAATTTCTTATATAAATCTCTACTTCCTGGCAGTTTTATTTCTGCCTTTGGAACATATATACTATCAAACTGTGGCTTATCACTACCCTTATTTTCATTTACTATAACATTTCCTATATATTGAAGTAATTTTGTTCCTCTATTTTTATCTTCTATAAATTTAAATAAACTATCTGTCTCATCTACAAATTTTGTACTGCATTTTCCAGATATGAAATCTGGATGATTTAATACATTTACTAAAAATCCAACGTTAGTTTTAACTCCTCTTATTCTATGTTCTTTTATAGAACGTGTCATTTTTCTTATTGCACCTTCAAATGTTCTATCCCAAGATATAGTTTTTACTAGTAAACTATCGTAGTAAGGACTTATTGTTGACCCTGCAAATCCGTTTCCTCCATCAAGTCTTACCCCAAAACCAGATCCAGTTCTATATACGTTTATCTTTCCTGTATCAGGCATAAAGTTATTTTTCGGATCTTCAGTTGTTATTCTACATTGTATAGAGTATCCATTTATTTTTATATCTTCTTGTGATTTTATGTTTATAGCATCGCTATCTAAACTATATCCTTGTGCAACTAATATTTGACTTTGTACTATATCTATTCCTGTAATCATTTCTGTTATAGTATGTTCTACTTGTATTCTAGGATTCATCTCTATAAAGTAATAGCTACCATCTTCATCAACTAAAAACTCTAATGTTCCTGCATTTACATATCCAACGTGTTTAGCTAATTTAACACCATCATTACATATACTCTCTCTAAGGTTTTCATCTAATGAAAAAGCAGGAGCATACTCAACTATCTTTTGGTGTCTTCTTTGAACTGAACAATCTCTTTCATATAAATGAACAATATTTCCATGTTTATCTCCTAATATTTGTACTTCTATATGCTTAGGATTACTTAGATATTTTTCTACGAATATCATAGCTTTACCAAATGCCTTTTTTGACTCACTACATGCCGTATTAAATTCTACCTCAAGTACATCTTCACTATGAATTACCCTCATACCTCTTCCGCCACCGCCATTTGAGGCTTTTAACATTATAGGGTAACCTATATTCGATGCAATTTTTTTAAGTTCATCTATATTATCTACAGGATAATCAATTCCAGGTATTGTAGGAACACCAACTTCTTTTGCTACATTTTTAGAATTTATTTTATCTCCCATAGCTTCCATAATATTAGCAGAAGGTCCTATAAAAACTATATTATTTTCTTCACACTTTTTAACAAACTCTGGGTTTTCTGATAAAAATCCGTACCCAGGATGTATAGCATCTACACCTTTTCTCTTGGCTAAATCTATTATTCCATCTATATCAAGATAGGCATCAAGTGGACCTTTACCTTCTCCTATTAAATAAGATTCATCTGCCTTAGTTCTAAAAAGACTATATTTATCTTCTTTGCTATATATACCTACACTTCTTATACCTAATTCTGCACATGCTCTAAAAATTCTAATAGCTATTTCTCCTCTATTAGCAACCAATACTTTTTTGAACTTTCTTTCCACAAAATCACCCCTCATGTCATGAATGTTTATATTAGTATGAATTATATCATCTTTTTTTTAAAAAATGTTGGTTTTTTATAAAGTCCTAAATTAAATAAACAATTAATAAATAATATATGCTTTTTTAAGATAATATATTTATTTTACATAATAAATTAACAATAAAAACAGTTTATCACTTTAATATAATTTTTTACAACTTTATTTTTTAAAGATTAATTCATAATATTCAATATTATTTTCTAATAAAATAAAGTATTCTTCAAATTTGGTTTATTTTACAAAACAAAAAACTATTGATTAAACTAATCAATAGTTTTTGTTATAAGCTTTGAGATATCTGTCTAAAGGTATTTATTATATTTAACTCTCCATACCCTTCAATTACATTTGGAAAGGTATATGCATATTTAGTTGTAGCACCAACCATTAAAAAGGTTTTTATAACTTGAGTATACGCAGATTCAATACTTCTTCCATCTACATAAAAATATTCTAGAATAAGTGCTACAACTCCAGATACAATAGAACTTGATGCCCCTGTTCCAGTCAGTGTATTGTATATACCTCCTGGAAATGGACCTATAACATTTACACCAGATGCAACTATATCTGGTTTTATATAATCAACAGGTACAGCACCATTAGATGAACCTATCCATATACTTGAGGTTTTTATATCATATGAACCAATAGTAATTACTCCTGAATCACTCCCAAATATAGTTATTGTCTCAAATGGATCTGGTTTTAAAAATCTAGTATTAGCATCTATAAGAGGCGTAACTGGCATGAATAAATCGTGTATTCCGCTCACTATATGATCTGCATGCAATCTTATAGTCCATATTCCAGGTTTAATTCTAGATAAATTTATACTAGCATATAAATCTCCCGTTATAAATTCAGGAAAGTAATAAAAAACAGTAAAATCCACATCTTGTATATTAAAGGTTCCGGAATAAAGATAAAATTCTCTATAATCTATTTTAGGAGATATTTCACCACTTGGCGTTATTATTGATATTGATATTTTATCAGGTCTTTGTGCTATTAAAAATATACTTAAGTTTTCTTGATTTTCTCCTACTTCTATTAATATATCTTGAAACTCTCCTTTGTGTGTGAATCTACCAGAATAATGAGTATCTGTATTCCCTTCATTTCCAGCTCCATATACTATAACCCTTCCCTTTTTATTAGCAAATCTCAATGCATTTAATGCTGTTCTAGTTCCAAAAGTCCACCCCCTAATATCAACTGTTCCATTTACAACTAAAGGTCTATTCAAGTCTGTAGCAACTTTAAAAGCGTAATCAACCGCAGCTAAATAATCGATATTTCTATAAGAGAATTCTCCAGTCATGAATGGATCTGGGTATTCTCTTAGTTTTACTACTAATAAATCAGCACCTGGTGCTATTCCCCTATTTTCTCTATCAATTGACCCTAGGCCTGCTGCTAGTCCTGCTGACATAGTTCCAGTTCCTCTAGTATCCATAATTAATGACAAGTCATTGTTTTTAATAGCTTCATTTATTTGCTCATTTGTGTATTCTGAACCAAATAAATATCCCTCAGGAGGAGTCCCATTTTGGTTTTCTTGGTCCCATATTCTTATTATCTTTGAAGTTCCATTTGGCTTAATAAAATCTGGATGAGTATAATCAATTCCAGAATCTATTATTGCTATTATTACTCCACTTCCAGATAAATTTAGGTAAGAACTTTGTACAAGTCCTGTATCACCTATTCCATCACTAGGTCTTACACCTTCATTAATGTTATTTGTAATTATCCCCAAATCCCCCATAGCTAATGATGGTCTCAATAATTTTATCTCGCTTACACTTAGTATTAATTCATCAGTAATATCAACTGGAGTATATAAAAGGGCATTCCTATTATTCAATATTATTAAGTTATTAAGACCTATATTGTTAAGAGCTGTTCTTATATCTCCTTCATATAATACGTAATATGCTTTAGCAAATTGTGATAAGTCAGCCATTTATCCACCTCCATTTTACTAATTTAGTTCTATCTATAAAAATGCTTACTTTATTTACGATAATTATTCTAAAAGTTTTAAAAAATATACTAAAAGAGTAGATATCTATCCACTCTTTTTCTAATATACTGGATTTTTACCTGTACTTCTCAAATGTCTTGATTAAATCTAAAATACCATACCCATAACTTAAATTAGGAAAAGTTATCTCCGGAGAAGTCCTAGCTCCTGCCATAAAAAATGTTTTTATCATTTGTATAAAAGCTCTATAAGGGTCTACATTTTCTACTAATAAATATTGTAAAAATAGTGCCGCCGCTCCAGAAACGTGTGCACCAGCAGCGCTACTTCCAGTTAAAGTAGAATATCCTCCACCTGGTGATGTTGATATTATATTTACACCAGGTGCTACTATATCAGGCTTTAATTGTTCATACCTTGTTGGCCCTCTTGATGAAGATTGCCATATACTGTTATTTATACTATTATATGTTCCAACAGTTATAAATTCAGCTGATGTGGCAGGAAAGGTTATAGTTCCAAATGGGTCTGGCTCTGCAAATTTAGTACCTGGTTGTAATACAGACCTATTAGGCAAATATATATCATACTGGCCAGCTATTATATATTCCCCTTTTAGTCTTAAAGTCCATATACCAGGCTTTACATCATATAGAACTATTCCAACAAACTCATCTCCTGAATTTGCTTCTGGATAATAATAAGTTATTGCATAACGAGTATTTTCTAGGTTAAATAGTCCTTCTATTCTAAGGAAATTTCTAACAGGAAGTTCTTTACTTACATCTCCAGATGGAGATATTATACTTAAAGATACCTTATCAGGCCTTTTTACCCATACCTCTATTCTCATATCCTTTTCTCCTTGAGCAACTTCTACTATTACATCTCTTATTTCTCCTTGATTTTCCATATTTCCTGAATAATGGGTTTGGGTGTTTCCTTCATTTCCTGCTGCTGCAACAGTTATTACTCCCTGTTCTTCATATAAGCCTAGATTTTCAAATATGGTTGTTCCATTTGCTCCACCAAAGTTACTTCCTAAAGATATATTTAAAATTAAAGGCATATTTAACTCATATGCCTTATCATAACAATAGTACATTCCAGCTAAAACATCTGTACTGTCGTAATCATAATCCATGTATGGTCTTAACTTTACAACTATAAGTTCTGCATCTGGTGCGATTCCTATATAATCAGGATTTACAACTCCTCTGCCAGCCATTATTCCCCCAACTAAAGTTCCATGACCAACAGTATCCATACCTAAATCTGGATTATTGTTAGCTATTGCCTGATTTATTTCTTGATTGTTATACTCTGTTCCAAAGGGAAATCTTTCAGGATTTTTTCCTTCTATATTTTGCTCTTGGTTCCAAATATACCTAATTTTAGATGTTCCATCTTCGTATCTAAAATCAGGATGCAGATAATCTATTCCAGTATCTATAAGTCCAATCAAGACTCCTCTACCTGTTAATGGTACATATGGAGTAGTTTGAAAAAACTTAGCTCCTATTTCTTGCGTTGCAGTTACACCACCTTGAATAGATTCTTGTCTTTCTCCTAATAAAACCATTGGCAAGCTTCTTACTAAATCATCTATGTTACGTAATCGCAATAATTGTTCAGTTCTAACAAATTCATCAAAATAAACTAATGCTGTATTCACTCCCAATGGAATAAATGTATAAGGCATTCCTATAGTATCAAGTTGTGATATTACATCTCCACTATATGAGAAAAAAAATCCACTTGATTCTCTAGCTGTATATCTAATAGTTGGGTTTTTTTTTTCAATTTTGCCGTAGTACTTAAATTCATCTGCTTTGTTAAACCCATCTTTTTCGTCAATATTCATAACCATTGCTCCACTTTCAAGTGGTATATTGTCTAAATCAAGTCTTCCATAGCCATATACATCATTAGGATATGCTATATTTTGCCCATTTCTATTTGCAAACTTTAGAAGAATTGCTTTTAATCTATCTCCGTACATATATGGATCATTGTTGTTTACTATTCCCCACTGCATAAGTAATGCAGCTGATGCTGTTACATGGGGTGACGCCATACTTGTTCCACTTAAAACACCTTGATTTCCTCCAGGCAAATACGATAATATTTCTTCTCCTGGTGCTACTATATCTGGTTTTAATACTCCTTGACTTGCATCTCCTTGGCCAGAAAATGGTGAAATTGCACTTGTTGCATCATTATAACTACCTACAGTTATAACTCTATTTGCAGTACCTGGAACTGTAACTGTTAACTTTACAGTTGGATTTAAAAATCTAGTATCAGGACTTAGCCCCTCAGAAGTAGGCAAGTATATATTAATTCCACCAGCTACTATAGTAGTTGGCCTAAAGTTTATTCTCCATATACCTGGTTGTATAGATGTATTAGATGATAATTGTATAGTAACCCTTCTTAAAAGAGTATAAGGTGGAATTGGATAGAAAACCCCCGTTATATTAGTCCTGTTTAAAGTAGTTCTTAGAAGACGTGAATTCAAGCTTAGTTCAGGTGTAGTATTGTTTGTAGGAGTTGTTATAGATATTGCAATATCATCTGCAAAGTTAGGCCATATATTTAGATTTAATATTTTTTCATTTTCTCCAACTACAAACTCTACTTGTTGGTTTTGATTAGGGACTAGTTGTATAAATTTATGCTGACCTTTATTTGCATTATTTCCCGCTGATACAATCATATTATTTTTCCACATAAGTGACATATCATCAATGTATTGTTCAAATAAGGATACCCCTAAGTGTGATCCTTCATTAGTTCCATAACTCATATTTATAGCCACTGGCATATTTTTTTCTATAGAAGCATCTATTACAAATTTTATTGCCCTCATAAACTCTGTACTTCTTGAAAACACATCTGTTTGTATACTTCCAACTCTTACAACAATTAAATTAGATTCATTTGCAATACGAGCTGCTATTCCTGCTACATGAGTTCCATGTGCAGCAGTTAATGATACAGGTATATTTATCTCCCTATTTATAGCTTTATTTATATCTTCTTGTGTATATAATGTACCATTAGTAAATCCAGGAGGTGGGCTTCCTTGAGTTGATGATTGATCCCAGTAATAAAGTATTTTACTAGTTCCATCTGGATTTTTAAAAATAGGTAAATTATAGTCTATGCCTGAGTCTATTATCCCTAGTATAACACCATTGCCAGTGAGCCCTGTTTGATTTTTAAAGTTAACTATTCCACTTGAGAAAAATGAAGGTATATTTTGTCCTGGTCCTAAAATAAATGGTCTTTCTACGTATACTATTTGAGGATAATTTAATAATTGATCTATTTGACTTTCATTTTGAACAGTTATTATTGCGTAGTTAAAACCTAGTAACTCTACTCTTACGCCTAGTTCATTTTGTAAATTTGTTAAATCTCCGAAATATCTAACTATAACTTCAAAATTCAATTTAATCCCCCCTCTATGTACAGAGATTGCAGTTATTAAAAATATATAGAAAAAATAAATAAAAATACCTAATTTTAAAAAATATATAAAAATAATAAAAAGGTGTTGATTTTTATTTAATATGTATTTATAATAATAAACATGAAATACCTAGTAAACATATCTGAATTAATGATTAAGCACTATGATCAGGAAAAGTAAGTTATATGAATCATTACAGAGAGGAACTCCTTGGCTGAGAGAGTTTTATGTAGAATTATAACCGAAGTGCCCCTGTGAGTGTTAGGCCGAAATTATAGTAGGCTGCTACGGGTTCTCCCGTTATAGAGAATAGACATGTTTGTGTCTAGTATGAGATGGGCAACTTTGCCTAATTAGAGTGGAACCGCGGAAGTTAACTTCTGCCTCTGTATATTACAGAGGTAGGAGTTTTTTTTGTTTGTGTAAAGCGCGCATATACAAACAGCATGAGTATAAATATTTAAATTAGAAAATTGTTTATATTAAAAGATAGATAACTTAGGAGGTAAAATAATGTCAAAATATATAGGTTTATTAGTAGGTATATTACTACTTGGTATTTTATATTTTCTTAAAAACAAGAATGTAAGTTTTGGGAATAGAGTTCTAATAGCTATGGCTTTGGGACTTGGGTTTGGTGCTATATTTAAAGAAAATGCAATGATAATTGAACCTATTGGTGGTATATATATAAGTTTAATTAAAATGCTTGTTATACCCCTTGTTGTAAGTTCTTTAATTTCAAGTGTTACATCTCTTGATAACCCAGACCAACTTAAGAAAATAGGCTTTAAAACTATAGCTCTTCTTTTAGGCACTACTACAATTGCAACTGTAGTTGGAATATTAGTTGGAAATTTAATGGGTATAGGTTCAGGTGTTAAATTTATTAGTGATTCATCTTTTGAAGCAAGAGAAATACCTGTTTTTAAAGATGTTTTAATGGGCATGATACCTATGAATATAGTAAATGAAATGGCTACTGACAAAATAATACCTGTTATTATATTCTCTATGCTTTTCTCAATTGCTATAATAATTGAAGGTACAAAGGATTCTGAAGTAGTTAAACCAGTTAAGAATTTCATTAATTCATTTTCTAAAATTATGTTTAGAATAACTCAAATTGTAATTGCTTTAACTCCATATGGTGTATTTGGTCTTATGATCTCTATATCTGCCTCATCTGGACTTTCTACATTAATACCACTTGCAAAAGTGATATTAGCAATGTATATTGCATGTATTCTACACTTATTAGTGGTACATGGAAGCTTAATAGCAGTATTTGCAAAAATAAATCCATTTAGATTTTATAAAAGTATTTCTGAACCAATGGTTGTAGCATTTACCACAAGAAGTAGTTATGGAACACTTCCAATAACAATAAGAGCGCTTAAAAATGAAGCAAAAATATCTGATAAAATAGTAAGTTTTGTTGCTCCACTTGGCTCTTCTATGGGGATGAATGCTGGTGGAGGTATATACCCTGCCCTAGTAGCTATATTTATAGCAAAAATGTTTAATATAGATCTTACATTAAATGACTATTTATTACTTGTTGCAACTACTACACTTGGTTCAATTGGTATAGCTGGTGTTCCTGGTGCTGCTATTATGGCTGCAACAGTTGTATTATCAAGTTTGAACCTTCCTATTGAAGGATTGGCAATGTTCCTTGGTATTGATGTTATAATTGATATGATAAGAACTATGACAAACGTTACATCAAGTGCAGTTGTAACACTTTTAGTTGGAAATTCTGAAGATGAATTTGATAAAAAGGCATTTGATGAAGAGAAAGAGTTAAAAGTAGCTTAAAATTTATTTAATATTATATTTGGAGGTATTTATTATGAAAAAAATTTATATAATACACGAAAATGCTGAATGGACAGCACCACTAAAAAGAGAATTAGAAGCACTTAATCTACCTTACGAAGATTGGTTCCTTGATGAAGGTGTATTAGATATATCTAAAGAACCACCTGAAGGAGTTTTTTATAACCGTATGAGTGCATCTTCACATACAAGAGATCATAGATTTGCTCCTGAATATACTGCATCAGTTTTATACTGGTTAGAATCTCATGGAAGAAAGGTTATAAATACTAGCCGTGCATTACAATTAGAGGTTAGTAAAGTAGGACAGTATACATCACTTAATAAACATGGAATTAAAACTCCAAAAACTGTAGCTGCTATAGGAAAAGATAATATTATCGAAGCAGCAAAGGATTTTGATGGATCATTTATTACAAAACACAATCGTGCAGGTAAAGGTCTTGGTGTTCAGTTATTTAACAATATTGAAGCATTAAAAGAATATGTAAATGGACCTTTATTTGATACTCCTATAGATGGTATTACTTTAATTCAGCAATATATTAAATCGCCAGAGCCTTATATAACTCGTTGTGAGTTTGTTGGTGGGAAATTCATATATGCAGTTCAAGTTGATACATCAAAGGGATTTGAGTTATGCCCAGCTGATGCTTGCCAAATTGGAGATGCATTCTGCCCTATTGGTACAGAATCAGAAAGACCTAAATTTAAAATTATAGAAGGATTTAAAAATCCTATAATAGAAAAATATGAAAATTTCCTAAAAGCTAATAATATTCATATATCTGGTATAGAATTTATAACTGATGAAAATGGTGAAATATATACTTACGATGTAAATACAAATACAAACTACAATTCAGATGCAGAAGCCATAGCAAAAAAATCTGGTATGGGTGCAATTGCAAGATATCTAGGAGAAGAGCTTGAAAAGCTAAAATAGTCAATAACCTCACTGTGGTTTTATAAAATTATAGTGAGGTTATTTTTTACTTAAAATAGCACATAAAGTAATTTAATTTAATATTATATATGGACAACATTTTTTTATGTTAGTAAAACCTTTAAGGAGGTAGTAATTTGCCAAAACTAGATCCTGAAAATTTATTAGTTACTTTTGTGCCGCCTGTAACTAAAACTTATCCTATACGTTTTAGAAAATATACTTTAACACATTCAGACACTACAGGTGAATTATTTTTAACTATAGGACCATATTTTGATTTTGAAAAGATAAACCCCAATACTCGTGATGAAGTTCTAGCTCAATGGGGCTTAGTAAATCCAGGTATTTATACACTTCAAGCATTTGTATATGTAGGAAATACTTCATTTGATATAGCTCAAGCAAGATATAATACATTTAAAAGAGAGCTTCCATTAGCACTTGAAGCTTTAATTTATGGAGATAGAGAATTTTTCAAGGCACACCCTGAACTATTAGGAACTCCTATTACAGTTAGATTTATATCATCATTTCCTCAGTTTAATAGAACTGAATTTTACAATAGACCTATAGACTATTTAATATAATTTAGAGTGTTTTTCACTCTATTTTTTTGGAAATTTATTTAAAATATTCATCTATTATACCCCCACCTAAGCAAACTTCTTTATCATAAAAAACTACTGCTTGTCCTGGAGTTATGGCCTTTTGAGGATTCTTAAATTCAACTATACAAGTATTATTGTCTTTTATATGTACTATAACATCTTGATCTTGTTGTCTATACCTAAACTTAGCACTACACTCAAAACTACTTGGTTTTTCTTTATTACTTATCCAGTTTACATCCGTAGCTTTTAGTCCATTACAATATAATGCTAGATTATTTTCACCTTGAGCTACATAAAGCGTATTGGCTTTTAAATCTTTTTCTACAACAAACCATGGCTCACCTAAGCCACCTATACCAAGACCCTTTCTTTGACCTAGGGTATAATGCATAAGTCCATGATGCTCCCCTTTTATTTCTCCTTCTAATGTTTTTATAGGTCCATTTTTGGCAGGTAGGTAGTTATTTAAAAACTCCCTAAAATCTCTTTCTCCTATAAAACAAATTCCTGTACTATCTTTTTTATTTGCCGTTATTAAGTTATGTTTTTTTGCTAGTTCTCTAACTTCAGGCTTTGTTAAATGTCCTATAGGAAACATACTTTTTGATAGTTGATTTTGATTTAACTCACATAAAAAATATGATTGGTCTTTATTTTTATCAAGCCCTCTTAAAAGTCTATATTCGCCATTTATATAATCTACCTGAGCATAATGACCCATAGCTATATAATCAGCTCCTATACCCATGGCAAAATCTAAAAATGCTTTGAACTTTATTTCTTTATTGCACATTACATCTGGGTTAGGTGTTCTTCCTTTTCTATATTCAGATAAAAAATATTCAAAAACCCTATCCCAATATTCTTTCACAAAATTTATTGTATAATATGGAATATCTAAAGCTGAACATACCTTTATAACATCTTCATAATCCTCAGTTGCTGTACAAATTCCCTCATCATTTTTTTCTTCCCAATTTTTCATAAATACCCCTACAACATTGTATCCCTGTTCTTTTAGTAGTAATGCACAAACAGAAGAGTCAACTCCACCAGACATTCCAACTACTACCTTTGTATCTTTCGGTTCTTTATTCATCTATATAATCAACCTTTCTTTATATATCTTTACAAATTTATTCAAACTTATTATATGTAATTTATAATATTATAAAACAAAAAGCCTAGATTTCGATCAATATGAAATCTAGGCTTTTAATATACTATAGAGTTTCTAACTATTTTCTTTTTCAGTATTTGATTTGTTCGCTTTTTTTGCCATCATAGGTAATATTAATCCTAATCCCATTAATACTATTGGTGTTAACACATTTAACATAACTCTAAAATTCCACTCACTGCTAAATGCTTTTAAGTCAGATGGGAACATTCCCATTATACAAGCAAATGCTGTAAATACAAAACACCAAAGACCTACTATAAATCCAAACTTAGGATTTTTTATAAACTTATATTTTGAATCAAATTTATCAGCCATACGCTTAATTCCCATATAAGCTGCAAATACCCATAAGTATCTAAGTGGCATAACAACAGCGTTTAATTTTAATAACCAATTAAATAATTCATTCATACTTCCTATTCCAAGTGCTGGTACTATTATCAATATACCAACAAGAACTGCTGTCATCTTATAACCATTTATTGGTGCGCCAAACTTATTAACTTTAGTTAAAGATTTTGGTATAAAGTTTTCATCAGATTCTGCAAATAAAACTTTAAGTGGTGCATCAATTGATATTAATAATACAGAAAGTTGAGCCGCTAAGTTAGCTAATGCATATACTATTAAGAAGAAATTTCCTAATCCATAGTATTCCCCTAATAACTTAAATGAATAATAAGCACCATTCATCATTAAGTCATCAGGTCTATTGTTTGCATCAAACATCATACCCATTGCTATAGAACCAAGTAGTGCAGATATAGCAACTGTTGCTGCAAGAGCCATCATTCCTTTAGGGAATCCTTTTTCTGGGTCTTCTGTATTGTTAGCATAAGGAGATAGTTTTTCTGCACCTCCAACTGCAAACACTAACATCGCTATTGTTGTAAAGTATGTAAAATCAAATTTTGGTATTATACTTTTTAAACTCCAATCAACAGTTGCTATTTTAACACCTGTTATCGCTGGTGCTGCTATCATCATAACTACATATAGCATACCCATTACGAACATAGCCATTCCAGCTACAGTACTTATTCTTTTTATAGATGTAAGCCCTCTTGAAGCTATGTACATAAATAATAAAAATATTGCTAAACATCCAAGTTGTAACACTAATGGATTTGCATTTTTAACTATATCTCCATTTTGAAATACTGTCCAACTAAATGCTATTATGGCACCTTGTGGTTTTTGTGCTAAATACGGAACATGAACAACCCAATAAGTCCAACCAGCTAAATAAGCTAACATAGGAGTAGAAGTATGCTTAATCCATGTACTTACTCCGGCCTTCCCTTTGTTAAATGTAGAACCTAATTCCCCAACCATTAATACATAAGGTACAAAATATAGGGCAATTATAAGTACCCATGACACCAAAACTGTTAGTCCTTGATTTGCGAAGTTGTTAACAACGTTTCCAAATCCCCAAACACTGACAAAAGCCATCATTGCAAGACTCTGCCATTTGATTTTTTTATTATCCACTTCTGACATCTAAAATCCCCCTCGTAGTAAATTGAAAACAATTTCACAATGATTATATCAAAATACTACAAGAATTACCATGTTTTTTGAAATTTTTCTTTCAGTTTTTATTATTATTTGAATTAATAATTTCATAATTTTCTACAAAAAGAAAACCTGAACTCTGCAAATTGCAAAATTCAGGTATATTTATAATTTATCTTTTTTCACCTATAAAGAATAAAGCTAAAGTTCCTGGACCAGTATGAGCGCCTATTACTGGACCAATATTATTTATTATAACATCTTTGACATTAAATTCACTAGTTATCATGTCCTTTACAGCAAGTGCATCCTTTAAACAGTCTCCATGACTTATAAAAATTACTTGTTCTTCTGGATTTACTGATTTTTGTCTAAATTCATCTACTAAAGACATAAGAGCTTTTTTTCTTCCTTTTACTTTTGCAGCAGAAACCAGTTTTCCTTCCCCATCTATAGTTAATATAGGTTTTATACTTAACATAGTTCCTATCATAGCTCCAGTAGATGAAATTCTACCACCTCTTTTTAGGTGATTAAGGTCATCAACTGTAAACCAATGATTTACTTTTGGTATATTTTCTTCAACCCAATTTACTATTTCATCTTTAGTACAACCTTTTTTTAGCATTTCATTTGCATGATAAGCTATTAAGCCTTCTCCTAATGATGCACTTTTAGTATCTATAATTGTAATATCAGCATCTGTATACTCTTCTAATAATTCATTTCTTGCAATGTAAGAACTATTTAAAGATCCACTTAATTGAGATGAAAATCCTAAATATATTATTGATTTTCCTTCTTTTATATATCTTTCAAACACATCTTTATAAGTATATGAATTTATTTGAGATGTAGTTGGCATCTCTCCTTCTTTAACTGCATTATAAAATTCTTTATATGAAATAGTTTTTCCAAAATCATCTACTATTTGTTCTCCCTTGAAATTAACAGTAAGCCCTATTGAAGGTATATTATTTTTTTCTATATATTCTCTTGGCAAGTCACTACATGAATCTATTAATATTACTGTATCTTTCATAAATTTCTCCTTTATATTAATTTTTCTTTTTTTGTATTATTATCTATTATTTATTAGATATTTTTATACAATTACCTTTATATATTTATTACTTTTAATCTTTTATTTTATATTATACACAAATTCTGTATACATGTGAAATCAAAATCTAAAGTACCACATCAACTTCTTCGTAAAGTTCTATAAAATCTTCACCTATTTTACATTTATATGCAAATATATCAACCCCATTTTCACGACACTTAATTAAAGCATCTGAAAAATTTTTATCCATATCTTTATGTGGAGTAAAATATATTACATCATCCATTTGTATTAAAAATATTACTCCTGCGCCTCTACCACTTTCTACAACATCAATCAACTCTAGTAAATGTTTTGTACCTCTTTGTGTTGGTGCATCTGGGAACTTACATATTCCATCAAGTTCTAGAGTTACCCCTTTTACTTCTAAATAATACTCTTCATTTTCATTTGAAAGTCTAAAATCAAATCTTGAATTTCCATATTTTTTTTCTCTTTCAATTTTATGATATTTTTTAAGTTTTTCAATTCTTTGCATAAATAAAGCTTCTTCTACAACCTTATTCGGTTCCTGAGAATCTATATGAATTATTTTATCGTTTTTGTAAGCTCCAAGTAACGAATATTTAGTTTTTCTACTTGGATTATTTGATTTTTTAAGTAATACAGTACAACCTTCTATTAATATCTCTCTACATCTACCAGTATTAGGAACATGCACTATGACTTCTTCACCATCTATATCTACATGAGCTATGAATCTATTTGGTCTTTTTATAAATCTACCTCTTATTATTTCTTCTGTATATATCACATTCTCACCTACATCTTATTTAATATATTTCATCTAGTTATTATATCATTTATAAAAAATGTTAACCAATAAGATTTATTATTAAGTTTGCTATATAGTTTTCATAATTTTGGATATTATATATGGTAAAGTTTAATGAATAGGAGAATTAAAATGTTTAGCTTATTATTTAAGGCAATATATCTTTTATTTATAGTATTCTATATATTTAAAAAAGAATTTAATAACGTAGGTATCTTGGTAGGAGCATTGCTAACATCTTGCTTTATAGATATACTATGTTCTAAATTCAAACTCTGCTTTTCTAATATTGTAAATATTTCACTAAATATTCTTATTTTATGTTCTATGTTGCTAGGAGAAATTTTTAAGTTCTATAGCATAGTACCTATCTATGATGATATTTTACACGCATATTCTGGAATGTTATTTTGCATTGTAGGTTATTATGTATTAAAAAGAGTTAATACTTCTAGAGCATATTCTTATATGAGCCTATTGTTTATATGTCTTTTTATGTTTTGTTTTAGTATATCATTTAATATATTTTGGGAGATAATTGAGTTTGTATCAGATTCTATATTAAAAACTGATATGCAAAATTTTAGCTTAAAAGATACTATGATCGATATATTAGATGGAGTTATTGCGTCATTTGTGACATGTATATTTAGTTATTTTTATTTATTAAAATCAAAATGACCATATTAAGTATGGTCACTTTACTTTATATATCTAAATATTTAATTTACCCTAAAAATATCCTGACTTTTTCTTATTAATTCTAAATGATTTTCCATCTATAGCCCTTTGTACAGCTAATATACCATCTAAATGATCGTATTCATGTTGTACTAATTCTGATAAATCTCCTTCAAGCTCTAGAATACAGTCATTCCAACTTAAATCTTTATAATAAAGCTTGCATTTTTTATATCTATATAATCTAACCTCTAGCCCTGGAAAACTCATACAATCATCCCATAATTCTATTTTTTCATCTCCTATAAATTCAAGTTTTGGATTTATAATAGATAAAGAATCTCCTTCAATATTTATATATATTATTCTATAAAATTCATTAATTTGAGGTGCTGTAATAGCTCTACCAAAACCATACTTTCTTCTAAAATTCATTAAAGTATCATGTAAGTCATTAATTATAGCTTGTGCTTTTTTTATATCATCCTTTAATATCTCTATGGATTTCTTATGTAAATTTTCATCTCCTAAAGCCAGTATATCTCTCTTAGCCATAGTAGTCCCCCCTTTTGTTTTACATTATTAAATTATATGCACAGGGTGGGATAATTAGTAATAAAAAAGAGAAGCCATTATGCCTCTCTTTGTAAATGCATTCTTACTTTTCCTATTCTTTTTTCTCTTACTTCTTCTATTTCAAAAATTAAGTTTTCATACTCTATACTTTTATATTCTTCATTTGTAGGTATACTACCTATAAGGTCTACTACAAATCCTCCAATTGTATCTGAGTGTTCTGATTTCAAATCTAAATCAAGGTGGTCATTTACATCTTCTATAGATATTAATCCATCTATTAAGTATGTATTATTATCTATTTTTTTAATATCTGGCTCATTTTCATCGTATTCATCAAATATATTACCCATAACCTCTTCAATTAAGTCCTCAATAGTTACTATTCCTGAAAATCCACCATACTCATCTATTAAAATAGCCATATGATTTTTAGAACCTTGAAGGTCTTTAAATAAAACATCTATACTTTTTGTTTCTGGAACGAAATAAGGTTCTCTTAGTATTGGCTTTATATTTATATTATCGAATCCATGTTTGTGTGCTTCTATAAAAAAATCTTTTATATTTAAGATCCCTATTATATTGTCTGTATTATCTTCATAAACAGGAATTCTTGAGAACTTTTCTTCTAAGAACCCTTCTACATATTTATCTATAGGGTCATTTATTTCTACTGAAAATACTTCTTGCCTTGGAGTCATTACTTCTTTTGCTACTTTATCATCAAAATCAAATATGCTCTCTAACATTTCTTTTTCTGTTGCATTTATAACTCCATGCTCTTGTCCTACTTCAATCATTGATTTTAATTCTTCTCTTGATACTTTTTCATCTAGTCCCTCTACATCAAGTCCTACAATTCTAACTAGTAAGTTACTTGAACCTGAAAGTAATTTTACAAATGGTCTTGTAATTTTAGATACAATAACTATTGGTTTAACAGCAAACATAGCAATAGTTTCAGACATTTGAAGTGCAATTCTCTTAGGGAATAATTCACCAAATACTAAGGTTAAGTAAGATAAAGCTATAGTAATTGTAACAAGCGCAATTTGAGAGCTATATGGAATACCCATAGTGTTTAAAAAATTTGCTAAATCATCAGACATTCCTGTAGATGCAAATGCACTGGCAAAGAAACCTGCAAAAGTTATACCAACTTGTATTGTAGCTAAAAAATTAGTTGGTTCTTCTAAAAGTTTTTCAAGCATTATAGCTTTTTTATTTCCTTCATCTGCAAGCATTCTAATTTTGTTTTTGTTTAATGAAACTATAGCCATTTCTGCAGAAGCAAAAAAAGCGTTTATTAAAGTTAAAAATAAAATAAATAAAATCTGAATAGCAATATTCTGACTAGGATCAGGATCCATTTAGTACTACCTCCCACAAAAATTATAATATATTTATATTAATATATTATAATCATAACGATTTAATTCCGCAAGTGCTATATTTTTTAGACTATTTTACTACAAAATAAAAACGAGCAAAAAATTTACTCGTTTTTATTTAAAGCATTTATTTTTTCATTTCAGATAATTGAACTCCACCTACGCCTATATTATCCGCATGTTTTTCATCGACAATTATGGTAATTGTTTGCTTAGATAATTGTGCTACACCAGATACTACTTCTGTTAATCTTTCTATAAGTCTTTTTCTTTTCTTTAGTTATTACTCCCATACCAACTTGTATTGTAAGCATAATAATCACTTATTTTATTTATTATTTTTACTAGATTTCATTTTTAATCTGCGCATTTATTAAATTTTTTATTTACAAGTTCAAAAATTATCTAATAAAACATATATATATAACAGTAATTATAATTGATCTTAGAGGAGCAGATAGTATGATACGTGAAAATATATATAACCCTACCCCAAGGCAAAGACATGAAATGTTTTATGAAACATTGAGAAGTTTAAATAGATTAGAAGATTATTATAACGTACTTGAACTTTTAAGTCCTCCTCCTGATATTACAACTCTTGCCCGACCTGGATCCTTTAAAAATATAAATATAGGAATTGTAGGTGGAGGATCAGCTGGTCTTGCAGCTGCCTTTGAACTTAGAAAACTTGGATTTAATATTACTATATTTGAAGCTTTGAAGGATAGAATCGGTGGAAGGATCTATACACATTATTTTGATGAAAATCTTTATGGAGAACTAGGTGCAATGAGAATACCTATTAGTCATGAAACAACATGGAAATATATAGATTTGTTTAAACTTAATACAAAACCCTTTGTACAATCAAATGAAAACGGAATTATGTATGTAAGAAATAAACACGCGAGAAATGATGCAAATGGACTAAGTGTCATGGAAAATATTTATCCTTCATTTAATTTACAGGGTTATGAAAAAATAACTCCATGGAATAAATTATTAGGCAATGCTGTAGATTATTATTTCCGTCAAATTCAACCTATGTATAGAAGGGATATTATACAGGTAAAGCCAGAATATAATCAACAGGTTATAAATGCTGACTTTTTTAGTATAAGACGTGCTCTTGAATTATACGGATTAAGTCAAGATGCAATAGCTATGATTTCTGGCGTTAATCCTTTTACAGGAGAATTTTTAGATAATAACATTTTAGAAGTTCTTCAAGAAACCTACACAACTGATTTTAGTTTTGTATATCAGCCTGAAGGAGGAATGGTAACTATACCATTAGCGTTTTATAACTCCTTAACTAATGAATACCCTATGGAATATGGAGATATACCTATTGAGTTACTTGGGAAGATTGATTTTAAGGCTGGTCACTTTGTAGAAGAAATTAGCCAATTCGAAAAAAATGGTCCTATAACTATAACTTATAGACACGATAATACTATATCTAGCTCTACATTTGATTATGTTATATCATGTGCCCCTACTTCTTCTTTTAGAAATATAAGAACAAATCCTCCACTTTCTGTACCTAAGGAACAAGCAATACTTAGCGCTACTTTTGAAAATTCTCAAAAAACAATATTGTTTTTTGAGGAACGTTTTTGGGAAAAAAATGAAATGTATGGACCAATATGTGGAGGTGGATCTTTTACCGATTTACCTATTGCATCTATTTGGTATCCATCTTATGATATAAATGGATATGGTCTAAACTGCAAACCAAATCCAAATAGACCAGGAGTTTTACTTGCATCTTATAATTATACCCAAGATGCTACTAGATTAGGTAACCTATCTGATGATATAAGAATTGAACATATAAAAAGACAAATAGAATTGGTTCACAATCTTCCAAAAGGTTATTTAGATAGTATATTAATCGATTATAAAACTGTAAGTTGGAATAGGGAATATCCATTTTTTGGAGCATTCTTTTATATGTCTCCTGAAGAAAAAAGGTTGTATACTTACCCCCTTGTCACCCCAGAATACAATGGTAGGTTATTATTTGCTGGTAACTATGCTGCAGGTACCCATGCATGGGTACAAGGTGCACTAAAAACCGGAGCAGAAGCTGCTAATGAACTAGTTAATTTTATATTACAAAGAAGATATAGATAAAATAAAAGTAGGTTATCACATAAGCGATAACCTACTTTTATTTTATCTATTTACTAAATGTTATACTTATTGTTAACGAGGCTGACCAGCTCTACTTATTGTAAATCTAGTTCTTCTTCCTGTTTGATTTGCTCTTGCTACTAGCCAATTATCTCGCTCTCTTACTCTCACGTATTGCCCATTTGGTGCTTGAAGTGCTATCTCATTGTTATCTAGTCTTACTATAGTAAACCTAGTTGCTTGTTGTCTATTATTTGCATTTGCTAATAATGCTCCATCATTTTCTCTTACTCTTACATATTGACCATTGTAGCTTTGAAGGATTATCCCGTTATTTCCTGTACTTATAGCTTTAAAATTCTCCCATATATCTGCTACATCTCTATTTGCTATTAATTCTCTTCCTCCACCATTTTCTGCTGCTACAAATTTATTTTCTAATATAGATTTAATGTTTATATTTCTTTCTCTTCCTACTTGACTTAGTAAATCATCTATTATATCTATAGGTTGCGTTATTCTATCTATTATAAATCTAGTTCTTCTTCCTGTATCATCTGCTCTTGCTACTAGCCATTTATCACGATCTCTTACCCTTACATATTGTCCGTTTGGTGCTTGAAGAGCTACTTCTCTTCCTTGTAATCTTATTATTCTAAACCTTGTTGCTGATTGTCTATTATTTGCATTTGCCAATAATACTCCATCATTTTCTCTTATTCTTATATATTGACCATTGTAACTTTGAAGGATTATAGTGTTATTTCCTGTATTTATTATTTTAAAAGTTTCCCATATATCTGCTACATCTCTATTTGCTACTAATTCTCTTCCTCCACCATTTTCTGCTGCTACAAACTTATTTTCTACTACAGATTTTATAGTTACATTTCTTTCTCTTCCAGTTTGACCAATTATATCTTCTAAAATATCTTCAATTATATCTGGTATACTTGGTGCTGTCGATATTGTGTTAATTATAAATCTCGTTCTTCTTCCTGTATCATCAGCCCTTGCTACTAGCCATTTATCATTTTCTCTTACTCTTACATATTGACCATTTGGCGCTTGAACTGCCATTTCATTTCCTTCTAATCTAACTATAGTAAACCTAGTTGCTGATTGTCTGTTATCTGCATTTGCTAATAATGCACCATCATTTTCTCTTACTCTTACATATTGACCATTATAACTTCTTAGAATAACCACATTATTTGGCAAAATAGTAGCTGTAAAAGTTTCCCATATATCTGCTACATCTCTATTTGCTACTAATTCTCTTCCTCCGCCACTTTCTGCTGCTACAAACTTATTTTCTACTACAGATTTTATAGTTATATTTATTTCTCTTCCACCTAGTTGTACTAGCACTGGCCCTATTATATCTGTAAGGTTTAGTGCTTCTACAGCATTATCTTCTTCAGGCGCTTCTTGTATTGTATTATTCTGGTTGTTATTATTCATATTGATATTATTATTCATGTTATTATACATATTATAGTTTTGATATAAATAATTAAGATACATAAAATAATCATAAGGATTATAGTAATAATAATTCATAGGTTTATGCTTTTTATACAATTTACTCACCTCTTATATAGTTTAATTTATATGTATAATATGTTAAAAACTATATAAGGGTGTTTATTTAAGCTAAATTAAACTTTCTTATTATATCCTCTTTTTGATTTTCGAAAAATTGCTCATTAGAAGATTCTTCTACTATTTCTCCTTTGTCAATAAATATAACTCTATCAGAAATTTTTTTAGCAAAATCCATGTCATGAGTTATTATAAGTACTGCCATATTATTTTTTGCAAAATTCTTTATTATAGATGCGATCTCTTCTGTTAGTTGTGGATCTAGGGCAGAAGTAGGCTCATCAAAGCAAATTATTTTTGGATTTAAAGCACATGCCCTAGCTATAGCAACCCTTTGTTTTTGTCCTCCAGATAATTCAAATGGATAACAGTCTACTTTATCTTCTAACCCCATTAAGCTTAGAAGTTCTATAGCATTTTCTTTTGCATCATCTTTTGAAATACCCAAAGAATTTATTGGAGCTTCAATTATATTTTCTAAAACTGACATATGTGGAAACAAATTAAAATTTTGAAAAACCATACCTAAATTTCTTCTTATATTACCTATTTCTTTTTTATTTGCGTATATGCTTTTTCCACCTTTATCTGTACACAAATTCATTCCAGAGATTTCAATAGTTCCTTTATCACACTGCTCAAGGCCATTTATGCATCTAATTAAAGTAGTTTTTCCTGCTCCAGATTGCCCCAAAACAGCTAACACTTCTCCTTTGTCTAATTGAATATTTATATCTTTTAATACTTTTTTTCCTTTAAAACTTTTACTTAAATTTTGTACTTTAAGAACCATAATGTCACCCCCTATTCATAATAAGAATATCTTTTTTCTAAAGCCTTAAAATTATTTGTTAATATGACAGTTAGCATAAGATAAATTATACCTACCGCTACAAGAGGAGCCAATGATGCATCGGTATTAGAAGCTATCTTTCCGGCTTTTAGTATGTCATCTAAGCCTACTACATATACAAGTGCTGTATCTTTTATAAGTGTAATTACCTCGTTCGATACAGGTGGCAATACCATTTTTGTCATTTGAGGTAATATAATTCTCACAAATGTATTAAATGGAGTTAGCCCTAATACGTCTGCTGCTTCGTATTGACCTTTATCTATAGATTCAATTCCAGATCTAAAAATTTCCCCAAAATACGCCCCATAATTAAGAGTAAAGGCTACTATAATAGCATTAAATCTATCAAATACAATTCCAATTATAGGAAGACCAAAGAATATAAATATTATTTGAAGAAGTAGGGGTGTTCCTCTCATAATTAAAATATATATTTGAGCTATATTACTCAAAACATTAAACTTAGATAATCTAAAAAGTGCAACAATAATTCCTAAAGGAATCGAAAGTACTAAAGTTAATAAGAATACCTCTATAGTTATTTTAAGGCCATCAATCATTGAGGGCAGTAGTGAGTAGATATAATTTATCATAATTTTTCACCTCTACTTTACTATATTTTCTCCAAACCATTTTTCAGATATTTTAGCTGATGATCCATCTTTTTTCATATCTTCTAAAGCTTTATTAATATTTTCAACAAGTTCATTGTCTTGTTTTCTTACACCTATTCCATATTCTTCTTTTCCAAAGTCATCTTGAATAACATTGTATTTTTCACTGCCTCTTTGCTTGATATAATATCTAGCTAATATTTCATCAGCAACTACAGCATCAACTCGTCCTGCTTCTAAATCCATAAAAGCATCATTGTTTGTTTCAAATAATACAGGTTTGCCTCCATTAAATTCTTTAACTAGCTTTGGTTCTTTATTTATTGCATCTACAGAACTTGATCCATTTTGAGCAGCTATTTTCTTGCCTTTAAGATCGTTTTTAGTATTTATTTTAGAATTAGATAAAGTGATTATTACCTGTCTATTTGCTAGATAAGGGTCGGTAAATAAAACTTTCTCTTTTCTTTCATCAGTCATTGTATACCCATTCCATATTAAATCGATATTTCCTGAATTTAACTCAGTTTCTTTCATTGACCAATCTATAGGCTGAAATTTTATCTCCTTATCTATTCTCTTTCCTACTTCTTTTGCTAAATCAACATCAAATCCAACTATTTCACCTTTATTATCTTTAAAACCCATAGGTACAAAGGTATCATCAAATCCTACAACTACATAATCTTTATTTTCTATATTTGAACTTTCTTTTGTACTAGAACATCCTGTTAAAGCAATTGTAAGTACACCTAATATCATTATTAATTTAAAAAATTTATTTTTCATATTATCCATCTCCTTTAATTTTAGTTTTTAAATTTCCAACTGCTAAACTTGAGCAACGGACCTGTTTTTCAAGGTCGTTGGCGACATAAGCGTAGCGAATTTGTATATTAAATCTGCGGGCCCTACAAATTTAAACACAAAAAACTCCCGTCTCTAGCTATAGCTAGAGGACGGGAGTATTACTCACGTGGTTCCACCTCTATTTATTGATATCTCGCGATATCAACCTCTTCAAGTACGACAATTAATTGTTTATACTCTAGCACTATAACGGGTGCAGGGATTCCGGGAACAGTCTACTACCTTAAAAGGGTTCGGTGCCCAGCTCAGAGATGTGTTCAAAATATAATCTATTGCCCCTCTCACCAACCGGGAACTCTCTGTTAAAGAAAATATATTTTTACTATTTCTCATCAAAGCTTTTAGAAATTTCCTTATTTTTTATTTATTCTATATTATAATATATAAAAATGTCAAGTGTTTTATGAATATTTTTTACTTTTTATCTACACTATCTAAATCTATATAAGCATCTATAAACGGAATATGAACCATATTATCTTTTATATGAGTAACTCCAAATTCCTTTAAGTCTTCACCTTCAATATCGCTTGTAACTTTATATTTTACAGTTTTATTGTCTTCTAGTACATCTCCATGAAAATAAAGACCTTCGTATTGTTTAAATTTAAAATCAAATATATCTTTTGATAATTTTGTGAAAATATGTAATCCTGATTTATTCATTTTATCAATTCCTTTCTTCGTAATTTAACAAAAATTCGTTTCACTCATGTCGCCAACAACCTTAAGAATGTGGTCTGTTGCTCAAGTTTATCAGTTGGATATTATAACTTATCTATAGACCAGATAAGCTATAATATCCTTATAATTTTAAAATAGTACCTTTTTAGGTACTATTTTTAATATTATTTAAAGTTATTCCATACATTTTTAGCTTTAGCAGCTTGATCACTACCTTCATAGTGGTTTCCTTCAGGGTCTCTTTGGAATGCACCACTTTGCATTTTTGCTTTGAATTCTGGATTATTAGGATTAAGTCCTTTATTATTTGGATATTTAAAAAGTTGCTCTTTAGGTTTTTTCGCTACTTTTTTCATTTTAAATCCTCCTTTAAATATAATACACAAACTTATTTTCTGTAATTATTGTGTCTATATTCTCATTTTAGATTTTTATTTTATATCCAAATTTGTAATATATTTCTTTTTAAGTTTTTTATAAAAATAAACTATATAATATTGGAACGATTAAAACTGTCATAACTCCACACACACCTATTGCTAAACTACTCATAGCCCCTTCTACTTCTCCCATTTCCACAGCCTTTGTAGTTCCACCTGCGTGAGATGCTGTACCTATGGCTATTCCCTTAGCTACAGGACTTTTTATTTTTAGAAATCTCAATAGTGGTTCCACTATCATAGCACCTAGGTTTCCACTTATAACTATACCTATAATAGTTATAGCTTGTATTCCTCCTGTACTTTCAGATAAAGATATTCCCATAGGTGTCGTTATAGACTTAGGAATTATCGATGCTATTATTTCATAATTCGTCCCCATTAGTTTACATATTATAATTATTGTAACAAATGATGTTAATACTCCAACGAATATTCCTACCAATATAGGTAGTGCATTTTTCTTTAAAAGTTCAAATTGTTTGTAAAGTGGTACTGCTAATATTACAGTAACAGGCCCTAAAAAATAAGATATCATTTCCCCACCTATTTTATAATTATCGTATGGTATCTTAGTTATAATTAAAAAAGCTAGTATCATCAACAAAGATGTAACAAGTGGATTTAAAAATGGATTTTTAGTTTTTTTAGCAATAATTATACCTATTTCAAAAGCTACAACTGTAAGGACTATACCAAATATAGGAGTTTCTAATACATTATACATAATCTCCCTCCCCTATGGTATCTTTACTAGGACTTTTAACAGTCTCATTTACATTATCTTTCTTCTTTAAAAGTACAAGCTTATCTACAACTATTCCTGTAACAGTTATAACAGTTATTGTACTTATTACAGTTGTTAGTAAAATAACTAAACCATTTTGCTTTATAATTCCCCAAGATGCTAAAAGACCAACTCCAGGAGGTATAAAAAATATCCCTATGTTTTTTAGAAAGAAATCACTTACATCTTCTATTTTTTCTAGTTTTATAATTTTAGTATTTAGTAATATAAATAATATTAACATTCCCATTATACTTCCAGGTATAACTATTAGGCTTTTTAATAGTGAACTTGCATATTCGCCTAATGCCCAAACAGAAAGTATAATTGATAATTGTTTAAGTATTTTCATTATGTCCCCCTTTTTAGAATGATTTTAATTTTAATAAATTTTATATATAAATTATAGAATAAAATTTACTTAATTACCACTTTATAATTAATGTATAGATGAATTTAAAATACAATAATGATAAAAATATATATGCTACAAAATAATTTAAGGGAGTGATTTTATGAGTTTTAAAGTACAATCTAAATTAAATCCAAATAATTTAAACTCATCAAAGTTAAAGTATGATAAACAAGGATTTGGAGAAAGAAATGATAGAAATAGATACGAAGGAGAAGCTTCTACTTATGAAGCACATTATGAAGATAAAGCAGAATATCCTACTACTAAAGTAATAAGATAAAATCAGCATTACTCAAATTAAATCAAATTAAAAGGAACTACTTAAGTAGTTCCTTAATCTTCTTTTGTTACTGCTTGCAAATTAACATCTTCAGTATGTCCATCACCTTTAGATTTAAGTATAATTTTCTTAAGGAACTTAATATCGTCATCGATAAATCTCATATTGACTTTACTAACATCAAACTTAAAAATTTTAAATCCAAGTTGAATAAAATATCCAAAGCTCAGAGCTGTAATTAGTGTTCCTATTCCTACATATCCACCTAAAAAATATCCTCCAACAAGTGCAAATATCTGAATGAAATTAGTTAAAAATTGAACTGACTTATTTGTTCGTTTTGTAAGAGCAAGCATTAATCCATCTCTAGGTCCAGATCCAAGCCCAGCTCCCATATATAAGTAACACCCAATTCCAATTATAAACATACCCGATATAATCATTATTAGTCCTGAGATAAAACTTTGGCAAACAGGGATAATATTATTTATCATTAAAATATCCATAAATAATCCAATAAATATCATATTAAATATAGTTCCCCAACCTATTCTTTCACCTAAAACACTATCTAGTATTACAAAGAATATTCCTACTATAATAGTTGCTTGGCCTATGGTAATACCTATTTTATTTGCAAAACCCTGATGAAAAACATCCCAAGGTGATAAACCTAAATTAGCATTAATGGTCATTACTATACCAATAGAACATACCAATAGTCCTATAAATAACCTTACAAAGCGCAGTATCATTTCCTTCATATAAAACTCCTTTATACTAGTATACAATATTATAATTTAGGATTTTATTATAACATATTTTATTCACTATGTATTTTTTATATTATTTAACCCAATAATTATAATGATAAATTTTATATTAGGAGGTTTTATATGAGTTTTAAAATAAATGATATCGTTACATGGGTTGGTAAAATAGATTGGGAATTGAGAACTTTTCACGGTGAAGAATATTCAACACATAAAGGTTCTTCATACAATTCCTATTTAATAAGAGATGAAAAGACAGTTTTAATAGATACCGTTTGGAAGCCTTTTGCTAAGGAATTTGTTGAAAATCTAAAAAAAGAAATAGATTTAAATAAAATCGACTACATAATATTAAATCATGCAGAGCCTGATCATAGTGGAGCACTTCCTGAGCTTATGAGGGAAATACCAAATACTCCTATTATATGTACTAAAAATGGAGTAAAAACTATAAAAGGTCATTACCATCAAGATTGGAACTTCATGGAAGTAAAAACTGGTGATACATTAGACTTAGGCAAAAACCAACTTACTTTTATTGAAGCTAGAATGCTCCATTGGCCAGACACTATGTTCACTTATTTAAATAATGAAAATATTTTATTTAGCAATGATGCTTTTGGCCAACACTATGCATCTGAATATATGTTTAATGATAAAGTCGACACTTGTGAATTATACCAAGAGGCTATAAAATATTATGCTAATATATTAACTCCATTTAGCAAATTAGTAAAAAATAAAATTGAAGAATTATTATCTTTAAATGTTCCTGTTGATATGATATGCCCAAGCCACGGTATAATTTGGAGAGAAGACCCTCTACAAATAGTTAATAAATATATGGAATGGGCAAGTGATTATCAAGAAAATCAAATCACATTAGTATATGATACTATGTGGGATGCAACAAGAAAAATGGCAGAAGCAATATCTCAAGGAATTAAGGAAGTTGATGACTCTGTAAATATTAAGTTGTTTAACTGCTCTAGAGGAGACAAAAATGACATAATTACTGAAGTATTTAAATCAAAGGCCATACTAATAGGTTCTTCTACTATTAATAAAGGAATATTATCAGCAACAGCTTCAATATTAGAAATTATAAAAGGCCTTGAATTTAAAAATAAAAAGGGAGCTGCATTTGGAAGTTATGGTTGGAGCGGCGAATGTTTAAAATTAATTAATGAAGAACTAACTAAAAGTAAACTCGCATTAGTAGATGATGGTATAAAAATTTTATGGAATCCATGTGAAGAATCATTAGAACAATGTAGAGTATATGGGAGAGAGTTTGCAGGTAAACTAAACAATTAATAAATTTTCAAAATCCATATTTTGCTTAGCATTTTAATTTTTTTAATGTAGATATTAATAGCAAGACAATTAAATATTTAAAAGTCTTATAACCTAAATCTCAAAAGAAGGGGTGATCTTTATGTCAAGTTCAAATAGAAATGTTGTTCCAGAAGCGAGAGCTGCATTAAATAGTTTAAAACTAGAAATAGCTAATGAATTAGGAGTAAACAACTATGATACTATAGACAAAGGAGAAATCTCATCAAGAGTTAATGGTTATGTTGGTGGTTATATGGTCAAAAAGTTAGTTGAAATGGCTGAAAATCAAATGGCTAATAAGTAGTAAATAGTAAAAGGGCTATTATAATTATAATAGCCCTTTTTATATGTTTTAAAATAATTATTTTTTAACAAAACGTCCATTATCAGGTACAGCAACATCTTCAAAATGATCTGCTAAGTACTGTAAATGGCTATTTAGATATTCATCCTTCATTGGCAATCCGTGGCTCGGAATAACAAGTGATGGCTTTAAATTTGCTAGAGTTTTTACTGATTTTTCTGCTTCTTCCCAATTAGTAGTGAAGTATGCTGGAGGCCCATTTAATTCTTTTTGTTTTGTAAGTACAGAAGTCATTGATTCTTGTTTTAATGTAGTAAATGCATCTCCAGGAATAATAACTCCATCTTCATCTCTATATAAAGATATGTGACCTGGTGTATGGCCGGGAGTATGAATCCAACGCCATCCGTCCATTCCAGGTACACTGTTATCATCTGGAAGTTTTTTTACGCGATTTCCTAAGTCAATACTTTCATTTGGCAGAAGTGGAGACATTTCTGCAATCATACCTCCACCTACAGTGGGGTCTCCCTTTGGATAATCTTTCTTTCCTGTAACATAAGGTATCTCTAGTTCATGTATATAAACTGATACGTCCCAGTATTTTGATAATTCAATAACCGAACCAACATGATCAAAATGTCCATGTGTAAGTATAATAGACTTTGGAACACTACCCTTTCCAAAAACTTCTTCTGATACCTTTATTATATCTTTCTTTGAATTTGCCAACCCTGTATCAACTAAAACCCAATCTCCTTTATTTGGATCTCCTACAATAAATGCATTTACCAAAGTAAAATTTAAAAGCACTATATCAGAAGTAACTTGTTTATACTCCATAGTTATGTCTGATATTTTTTCAAATATGTTATTCATAGTTTTTCACCTCTAGTATTTATCTCAAATTTAAAGTACGTTTACTTTTATATTATTTTGTCCAGCTTTTGACTATATATATAATGAATTAATAATCATGCAGATATTAATAATAAAAGAGAATGATAAATACAAGTAAAAGAAATAACCAAGGGAGGATTTTAATGCAAAAGAAGATTACTAATCGCTGGCTTGTAGTTTTTGGTGCAGTGCTATTACAAATATGTATAGGATCAATTTATTCTTGGAGTTTATTTAATTATCCTCTTATGAATAAATTTGGATGGCAAGAAAGTCAGGTTGTTTTTACTTTTTCAATTATAGTTTTTGTATTTGCTTTTTCAACAATATTTTCTGGAAAGTTTCAAGATAAATTTGGACCAAAACTAGTTGCAACTATTGGAGGTTTATTATATGGGATAGGATTGATGCTATCTTCTACTGCTACATCTATTATACAATTATATGTTTACTATGGCATTATAGCTGGAATAGGAGTAGGTTTTGTTTATGTTTGTCCTTTAACTACTTGTGTTAAGTGGTTTCCCGAAAGAAAGGGATCTATTACTGGCATTGCAGTAGGTGCATTTGGTCTTGGTAGTTTAATTTTTAAATCTATAATTGAATTTTTACTTGCATCTTATGGAGTTTCCACCACATTTTTATATTTAGGAATAATATATTTAGTTTTAATAATAATAGGAGCACAGTTTTTAGTTGTTCCTACACCTGAACATAATTTAACTTATCAAGATAGTAACTCTTCAGATAAAATGTTTTGCTTTACAACAAAAGAGATGGTAAAAACTAAATCCTTTTATTTAATTTGGATAATGTTTTTATTTGGAACTATGAGCGGTCTTTTAGTTATAGGTCTTGCAACTGATATAGGTGTCACTTTAGTTGGACTTAGTCCTCATGTGGCGGCTAATGCAGTAGCCATTATAGGACTTTTTAATGCAGGTGGAAGAATTATTTTAGGTGCTTTATCAGATAAAATAGGAAGAATTAAGATAGTATTTATGATGTTTGCTATAACTTCAATATGTATGGTTATTATGAGTATAGTTTCATTGAATATTATTACATTTTTCATTTGTCTTTCTGGAATAGCCTTTTGCTTTGGTGGATTTTTATCAGTATTCCCTACAATTACAGGTGATTTCTACGGTTTGAAAAACCTGGGTTCTAATTATGGAATTATATATCAAGCATATGGATTATCTGCTTTGTTAGGTCCAATTATTGTATCTACTACAGGAGGTCTAAAACCTACATTTATTATTTCTGCTGTACTTTCTATAATAGGTGCATTGATAACATTTATTGTAAAGCCACCGTTATCTTGTAAATAAGTTCGATAGCAATATGCATAAATCATTATAGTTGTGAAAAAATAAAATATGAACAAATCATTGAATTTGGAGGAATTAAAATGAAAATAGAAGCATTCTTCAACGGATTAAAAGCTGCAAATGAAGCAGTTGCAAAATTAAAACAATCTGGATTTCAAAAGGCATTTGTAGATAGAAACCATAATCACTTGCATGAAGAACTAGGAAACTTGACAAGTGTCTCAGGACTTGCTTTGGAATCAGTTACAAACAATGTTGATAAAAGACTTTCTTCTCTAATTGACCCAAGTCATGAAGTAAATGACAAAGAGGAATTTCAAGGAATATCTAATATGAGTTATAAGGTTGTTGTAGAAACAAGTAAAGAAAATGAAGAAAAATTAAAACATATAATAAAAAATATGGGTGGTAACTTTAAGAATTCTAATGTAGATAATAGACTACATCGTGAAGATGTATTAGATTATGCAATGCATCATGTTATTAAAAAATTATAAAAAAATAGTATTTAATTTGGAGGATTTAAGATGAAAATAGAAGCATTTTTCAGTGGAATAAAAGCTGCAAATGAAGCTGTTGCAAAGCTAAAACAGTCAGGGTACGATAAGGCATTTGTAGATATAATCGATAATTACTTTCATGCAGAAATAGAAAATTCAACAAGTCTTTCTGGCCTTGTTATGGAATCAGGTACAAATGACATTGATAAAACTCTAGCTCCCCTAGCTGCTGCAAACCCTTCAGTAAGTGGTATGGGTAAAATGGAGGAAATAACTGATATAAATTATAAAGTTGTCGTAGAGACAAATAAAGAAAATGAAGGTAATCTAAAGCAAATTATAAAGGATATGGGTGGGGAATTTAATAGTCCTAATATAAATCAAAGAAAAGTATTATCACATACAGACCCTGAAGATATATTAGAACATGCCCTACAAAATATGTTAAAAAGATTATAAAACAAGAGCTACTAACAAAGTAGCTCTTGTTTTATATTTGTTAATTAAGCAAGTTTTATTAGTGCTTCATCTATGTTATTGCGTATATTATCTAGTCCAATTTCATTAATAAAACCAGATTTTTTTAATACAGAATAAGGCTGGCTTTGTAGTCCGTAAAGTATTAAATTTATATTATTTAATTTGCACTTTTCATAAAGAGCTTCCAATGCATGTGATGCTGTTGCATCCATAGCAGGCACATTATTCATTTTTAGAATTATAACATTTGTTTTGCCTTGTACGCGAATGATAGATTCAGTAAATTTTTCAGCTGCTCCAAAGAAAAGAGGCCCATTTATATCATATACTAATGTATCATCTGAGACGTTAAATATATTAATATCTTTTGATACATTTTTTATATTAGAAACATCAGACATACGTTTCATAAATAATAAACTAGCTAAAATAACACCAACTTCTATTGCAACAACTAAATCAACAATTACTGTTAGTACAAAAGAAGTAAGCAAAATAAATATATCACTTTTTGGTGAGCTTAACAGTTTTTTAAATTCTCTCCACTCACTCATATTATATGCTACTACAATTAATATCGACGCTAATGAAGCTAGTGGAATAAGCTTTGCATAAGGCATAAAAACCAACATAATAAATAATAGTACTATTGAATGAACAATTCCAGCTATAGGTGTACGACCTCCATTTTTTATATTTGCCGCTGTCCTTGCTATTGCTCCAGTAGCAGGTATTCCTCCAAATAATCCAGATGCAATATTTGCCATTCCCTGCCCTATAAGTTCTGTATTCGGTCTATGCTTGGCTCCTATCATTCCGTCGGCAACTGTTGCAGATAATAAAGACTCAATACCTCCAAGAAGTGCAATAGTAAAAGCTGGTTGAATTAAATATTTTATATCAGAAAACTTCATGTATGGTATGCTAAGTGCTGGAAATGAAGATGATATTTCACCATACTTACTACCAATTGTTTCAATGTCTAGTTTTAAAAAGTAAGCTAAAGCTGTTGTAACTATTAAAGCTATTAAAGCTCCTGGTATTTTTTTGTTTATTTTTGGCCAAAAAATTATAATTACTAGTGAAATAACTCCTATTACAGTAGTAGTTAAATCTATACTTCCTATATTAGTTATATACGATTGCCATTTATGAATAAATTCACTTGGAACAGTTTCAATTGATAGTCCGAAAAAATCTTTGATTTGAGTTGAAAATATTGTTAGAGCTATACCGCTTGTAAAGCCAGTTACAATTGGATATGGTATGAATTTTATAATTTTACCGAAATTAAAGATACCCATTAACATTAATATAAACCCAGCTAATATAGTTGATATTATAAGTCCATCTATTCCATGTTTAGATAGTACTCCATATACAACAATCATAAAGGCACCTGTAGGTCCTCCAATTTGAACGCGACTTCCTCCAAAAAAAGAAATAATAAATCCCGCTATTATTGCAGTATGCAACCCTTTTTCGGGAGATACTCCAGAGGCAATAGCGAGTGCAATTGATAAAGGTAGAGCTATAATTGCAACTATTATACCTGAAGTTATATCCTTATAAAATTGACTTAGACTGTAATTTTTCATACAAGTAAAAAGTTTAGGATAAAATACAGACACTTAAATACACTTCCCTCTTAAGAAATTTTTATATAATTTTCTAAAAAACCCGCGACTTCTATGATATCAGATTAGTATATTAAAGTGAAAACCTAAAAAGGTTTATATTGACATTAATTATGCGAAATAAGATTATATCTATGTATAATCTTTAGTTTTCTTAGAAATGCTCCTTGTTTTGTTTTTTTGAATATTTTTGCTAATAATACTCATTATAATAATATTAGTATTATTTGTAACATTATGATATTATTAATTGACTAAAACAAACAAAATACATATTAGTAATGAGAGGTAAAAACAATGAATTTTAAAGAACTTGGAATTAGTGAAAGTATAATAAAAATATTAAAAAACAGTGGTATAAATAGTCCTACTCCAGTACAACAAGAAAGTATTGGACTTATTAAAGAAGGTAAAGATGTTATAGCACAAGCACAAACTGGTACTGGAAAAACACTTGCATTTTTACTTCCTATTTTTGAAAATATATCACCTAATATAAATAGTATTCAAGGATTAATTATAACCCCTACTAGAGAGCTTGCTATTCAAATAACTGCAGAAGCTATGAAACTTAAAGAGGCTAAAGATATAAATATTTTAGCAGCATATGGTGGAAAAGATATTGGATCTCAACTTAAAAAACTTAAAGGAAACATTCACCTAATTATTGCGACTCCAGGTAGACTTTTAGATCATATAGAAAGAAAAACAGTAGATTTAAGTCAACTAAAAACTTTTGTTTTAGATGAAGCAGATCAAATGTTTCTTATGGGATTTAAAACTGAAGTTGAAGATATTTTAAAAGAAACTCCTAAAAATTGTCAACTTCTATGTTTTTCAGCTACTATGGATTCTCAAGTAAAAAAATTATCTTATAGATATATGAATGATCCTATTGAAATTTCTATACAAAAAAAGCAAGTTACGCTTGAAAATATAAAACAAGAAGTTGTTGAAACTACAGATAGACAAAAGCAAGATGCCCTATGTAAGGTTTTAGATAAAGATAACCCATTTATGGCTATAATATTTTGCAGAACCAAAATAAGGGTAGACAACCTTGAAGAAGCACTTCACAAACGTGGATATAACTGTGCAAAATTACACAGCGATGTAATGCAATCAAAACGTGAAAGAATAATGAAATCTTTTAAAAACGCAGATATTCAGTATTTAATAGCAACAGATGTAGCATCTAGAGGACTTGATATAAGTGGAGTTAGTCATATATACAATTATGATATTCCAGAAACTCCTGAAGATTATATCCATCGTATTGGTAGAACAGGAAGAGCTGGCGAAGAAGGATATACTTGTTTATTTATAGATCCCAAAAATGAAAGAACTTTAGAAGAAATAGAAAAAGCTATAAAATTTAGAATACCTAGAAGAAAATTGGATATATAATATTTAAAAGGTATTGATAAAATCAATACCTTTTTGTATTTCTCTCTTTAAATAACCTTAAATACACCCTAAAACTATTAAAAATTGAGCTATTATATAAGTTGTCATTATATATGCCCCTTTATTCTTAGCATTATATACTACACTATTAAGAGCTATTAAACAGTCAGATGTTATAAATAACATTGCCCCAATAAAGGTAGAATAAAACTTAAATCCTTCTATATAAAATATTCTTATTGTACTACTAAATCCCATAATACTTATTACAATTAGATATAAGCCTCCAAAAAACTTTGTTGTATTGTTTAATTTTTTATATGGCACAAACCTACCTAGTACAAGCATATTATATATAATATATGGAATTATAAGAAATACCATTATATATGCTATATTATGATTTAGTATTGGGTCAATAAAAGCTTTTATGTAAAACATATGACCGACTAAAAAAGAAATTAATCCTAAAATAAATTGGCGCCTAGGTAACATTAGTAAAATATCCCCTATGCACCCAAATATTAAGGCGCTAACTATAAGCCAATTTATATCCGTTGTACTTAATACATAAAAAATAATAAGCATTGGCATTAAAAGTGGCTTTGTTATATAAATTCCTTTATTATTTTTTACTTTCACAAAGTGTATGTTAAGAACAAAAACGCATATGAAAGGTAGTAATGCAATATAGTTTAAATCCATGAATTCCCTCCCTTGTTAATTTCATATTAATATCTATGTAAATTCTTTACTTTTTAGTATATTAAGTTTTTTAATAAAAAATTATATTGAAACATATTTTATTATAGAATATAATATTATTAAATAATTAGACATTTATCTAAATATTTAATTGGAGGGATTTTATGAATGCAATTGAAGTACTAAACTTAAGCAAATCATATAATAAAGATACTATAGCTTTAAAAGATATAACTTTTGATGTTCCAAAGGGTTCTATATTTGGGTTTTTAGGTCCTAATGGTGCTGGAAAAACTACTCTTGTTAGAACTTTAAATGGAATACTATATCCTACACAAGGAAGCGGTAAAATACTTGGAAAAGACATAATAAATGATAGAAAAGAAATAAGAAATCTTTGTGGAGTTATGACTGAAAATGCTGGTATATATGAAAATCTTACTTGTATGGAGAATCTAAACTTTTTTGGAAAAATGTTTGGATTAAATAATGATGATATAAACAAAAGAAGTTTATATCTTTTAAATGAATTCAAATTATTAGATTCAAAAGATAAAAAAGTAAAAACATTCAGTACTGGTATGAAAAAGCGACTTTCATTAATTCGTACTTTGCTTAATTCACCAAAAATTTTATTTTTAGATGAACCTACATCAGGGCTTGACCCAGAGTCATCTAAAATAGTATTAGATTTTATTAAAAAAACAGCTTTAGAAGAAGATGTAACAGTATTTTTATGTACACATCAATTAAAGTATGCTGAAGAAATCTGTAATTTATATGGATTTATAAGCAAGGGGAATTTAATAGGCTATGGAACATTCAATGAACTTTTATCTAACAAAAATCAAAATATAAAATTAGAAATTAAAGGCATAAACTTACCTAATATAGATAATATGAAAAAGATAAAAGAGGATAGATATGTAATATCTATAGATAATGAAGATAACATCCCTAATATATTACAACAAATATTTATTAAAGGTGGAAAAATTTACGAGGCAAAGCAAATACATTGGGATTTAGAAGACCTATATTTTGCATATCAAAGAGGTGATAACAATGAATAATATTACTAAAGCTATTATTGCAAAAGATATAAAGGAGATATTTTCTAGTAAGCAGATTTATATTCCTATGATTATTGTACCTATTATGTTTACTATAATAATGCCAACGATCTTAATAATAGGCGCGAAATACAATGTGAACACAATAAATGGAATGGATATGATGGTAAAAAATCTATCACCTACTTTAGGAAATTTAACTCCTTCCCAACAAATTATATATATTGCTTTAAATTATATGTTCCCTCCTCTATTTCTTATTATCCCTCTAATGTGTTCAAGTATTATAGGGGCTAGTAGTATAGTAGGAGAAAAAGAAAGAAAGACTTTAGAGACAATATTGTATACTCCAATAGATATAAAAGATTTAATTTTTTCAAAAGTCATAGCTATATTTATTCCATCTTATATAATAACTTTTATTTCATTTATTTTGTTTGGAATTGTTATGAACATAGGAGGAATAACTTATTTTGACAAACTAATATTTCCAAATCTAAGTTGGATTATACTTCTTCTATGGATATGTCCCGGTATTACATTTTTAGGTTTATTAATCATAGTTATTACGTCTGCTAAAGCTTCTAATTTCCAAGAAGCACAACAAATGTCTGGGCTTGTTGTAGTCCCTATAGTACTTCTTGTTGTAGGTCAGGCTTCAGGATTATTTTTGCTAAATAATTTAGTTTTAATAATGGCTGGAATTATAGTATTTATAGTAGACATATTGCTTTTTGATAAAATTAGTAAATCCTTTGATATAGAAAAATTAATTAATTAAAAATGAGGTTAGTCAAAAATTTATTTCTGACTAACCTCTAACTTTATTATTTATTTAATATTATATCTCTTAGCTCTTTAGAAGCCTCTTTAGGATCTTTGGAAGATAAAACAGCTGATATTACACATATTCCATCATACTTAACATTAATACTTGCCAAGTTTTCTTTATTTATCCCACCAATTAATAGTACAGGTATAGATATATTATTTTTTATATTATTTACTTCATTTACATCTAATATCTTAGCATCATCTTTACTATTGGTAGTGAATATTGCCCCAAAACCAATATAATCCGCTCCACTTTCTTCAGCTTTTATAGCTTCTTCTAGATTATGAGCTGAGATACCTATAATCTTATCTTTAAATAAATCTTTTACTTCTTCTATAGATAAATCATCTTGTCCTAAATGAATACCATCAGCATCTACTTCTTTTGCCAAATCTATATAATCATTTATAATTAATGGAACGTTGTATTTACTACAAAGTTTTTTCAGTTCTATTACCTCTTCTAACATTTCATCGTAACTTTTTTTCTTTTCTCTATACTGCACAACAGTAACTCCACCTAAAATAGCTCGTTCAACTTTATTGATTATATTAGGTTTACCATCTGTTATAAGGTATAATGTGTAATCTAAATTACTACTCATAAACTATATTACCTCTTTTCACAAATATATCTTCATCTAAAGTACTTACACCATCAAGTAAATATTGATTAAATGATCCTAATTTTCTTTTGCCATCTAATTTTTCACTTGCATATTCTCCTGCAATACCCATAATAGTTGTACCTAAAACTGCTGCATCAAAACTGTTTATAGAAGCTCCTAGGCATGAACCAATTAGTGACGTTGACATACATCCAGTCCCTGTTATTTCACTTAAAAGCGATGTACCATTTTTACAATATGCTTTTTTATTTCCATCTGTAATAAAATCAACTGCCCCACTAGCACATAATATTACATTCTTTGTTAGAGAATATTCTATTACTCTTTTCTCATCAAGTGAAGCTCCAAGTTCTGCATCTACACCTCTTCCCCCATCTATTCCAACTAATGTCATTATCTCTGAGTAGTTTCCTCTAATAACTGAGAATTTCACCTCATTTATTAGTTTTGTATTTACTTCCAATCTATATTTAGTTGCCCCTATTCCTACAGGGTCTAATATTACAGGTATTCCTAATTCATTTGCCTTTTTTCCTGCTTTTATCATAGCTTCAAAAGTTTCATTAGTTATTGTTCCTGTATTTATAACTAAAGCACTACTTATAGATACTATGCCTTCTACATCCTTTATTTCATTAGACATAACAGGTGCTGCTCCAATTGCCAATGTCATATTAGCACAACCATTTACTGTTACTACATTTGTAATGTGATGAACCAATGGCTTTCTTTCTTTTATTAAACTCAATCCCTTTGTTAAATTATTCATTACTATCAACCCCCCAATATTTATAAAAATGATGAATAGGATTATTTCCTTTACCTACTTTATAAGAATTAGCTATACCCTTATTTACATACTTTTTTGCATTTTCTATAGATTTAGAAATAGATTGTCCTTTTGCTAAATTTGAAGCAATAGCTGATGATAAGCTACATCCTGTTCCATGGGTAGATGTTGTATTTATCCAATCCATTTCAAACATCTCCCCATTTGATAAAACGTCTACTGACTTTACATTTTCTCCATCTTTTATTGGAAAATGCCCACCTTTTAATAAAACGTAACACTTATACTTTTTATGTAATTCATATGATGCTGACTTCATATCGTCAAAAGTTTTAATTTTTCTATTTAATAAAACTTCAGCTTCACTAATATTCGGCGTTATAATTGTAGCTAGTGAAAATAATTTAGATTTTAAAGAATCTATTTGATTTTGCTGTAATAAAGTATGTCCTGTTGTTGAGACCATAACTGGGTCTAATATAATATTCTTAGGCTTGTACTTTATTAATGCATCACTTATTACATTCATAATATCAATATCTGATACCATCCCTATTTTTACAGATTGTATATCTAAATCTGAAAATACAGCTTCAAGTTGTGATTTAACTATACTTGATGGAATTGGATAAACATCATATACCCCCGTAGTGTTTTGAGCTGTAATAGCTGTTATAACACTTGATCCATAAACTCCATTTGCAGCAAAACTTTTTAGATCTGCTTGTATACCTGCCCCTCCACTACTGTCGCTACCTGCTATTGTCAATACAGTTTTCATATTCTTCCCTCCAAATTCTAAAAATAAAAAAAAGCATAAATCCCAGTATGGAATTTATGCCTGTATACGAATATAAGATCACATAGCTTCCCTCCGCTGGCATTATCCAGATCAGGTTAAGGGTCAAAGATTTTATAGGATCTTTATCTCAGCTGGCCTACCCAGCACCCCTAGCAATACTATTAAATTTTATTTCATTCTAACATAATGATTTAATTTTGACAACACCCATCAATATTATTAGTTTTTATACATTGGCTTTCAAATCTAGTAAAAATAGCACTCCATCTATTTTCTAACTTAAAATGAATTAAAACTCCACCATCTTGATAAACCCCATTATCTGATAAATGCTTACTTTCTTTATTACCTTGATTCATATGAATATTATGCATCCCTTCTGGTCCATATTGACTTAAACGTCTAAGTTTTATTTTTCTTTCTTTATCGTTATCTGGTAATATGGCATCTTCAGAATCTACAGGGTAGACATCTCCGTATATATATATATCAGCATCTTTTTGTCTACATTCCGTAATATATTTATGTATATTTTCATTTAATTCGTTAGTATCTGAAAAACCTTTAAATTCATTCATCTCAAATAAATTACTTCTAATATAATCTAATGAAATTTTGCTTTTTTTATTTTCATTTTCCTCATAGTCAAATACTTTTATACCATAATCTAAGTTAGACAAAGCTTCTAATGAAAACTTTTTATTATCTTTTATTATTAGATTTTCTTTTATAATACAAAGTGTTCTATTTATATTTTTTTCCTTTGATTTGGCACTTCCACGCGACATAATACTAATTTTAATATTAATTTCTCTATCTTCAAATTTAAATTCTTTATTTTTTATGTTAACTTTTTCTGCTTTAATTTTAAAATGATAATGGCATCCCTTTTTTATATCTTTAAATCTGCAGACTATATTATCCTTTAATACTTGACCTTTCTTATCTGTAGTTTCACAACATATATTACCAATAGTACGTCCCTTTGATTTACATATAGAATATACAGGAATAGGCATAAGATTTCTCCTTTAATATGTTTTATTCAAATATATTCTTTACAAAAAAACAAAACCCTATGAGAATGAATTCTCATAGGGTTTATATAACTATCTTCTGAAGTTATTGTTTTTTTGTTGTTTTCTTGCTGCTCTACACTCAGGACATCTTTGTGGTTCATTTTCGAATCCTTTTTCTTGGTAGAAAGCTTGCTCTCCTTCAGTGAAAAGGAAATCTTTTCCACAATCTTTACAACTTAAAGTTTTATCTGCCATTTTAACATTCCTCCTTCTTTAGAATTAAGATTTAAAAACTGATTAACAAATACTCTAGAAAGAGGAAGTTGTTTTCAATTCAAATCCAGTAATAGTAATTACGAGAATTACTGACTTTATGAGAATATCATATTTAAATAGCTTATACAATAGATAATAAAAAAATATAAATCTTGACATATACCTTTGTTTATAGACATAAATATGGTGTAAAATGTATTTATTGGAGTTTATATTCAGTAAATTTATATATATATAAGGAGACATTAAAGTGAGCGATTTATCAAAATTAATTAAAAAATATAAAATTACTTTTAATGATATTGATTTTAGAAAAAAGATTAAATTAAGTACTATTTTTAATTATTTTCAAGAAATAGGAGATTTACATTCTCAAAAAACAGGTGGCTCTACTACTCTTCTCCAACAAGAATATGGTTTAACATGGGTTTTGACACGTATAAAAGTTGATATTGATAGATATCCTACTTGGAATGAAGAAATTATACTTGAAACATGGTTTCATAAACCTAAAAAATATCAAATTCAAAGAGATTTTGTTATCAAAGATTTAGATGGAAATATAATTATAAAAGCTATATCAAGTTGGATCATATTTGATATTGAAGAAAGAAAAATGAAAAGTATCGATTCTTTTGAAACAGAGTTCTTAGATTATTTAGAAGACAAAGCTATTGATTGTAATCTTAAAAAAATAAGACCTATAGAAGAAGTTGATATTGTATATAAAAGATTAATTGGATGTAGTGATATAGATGCAAATAAACACCTAAACAATTCAAAATATATAGATTTTATTATAGATTGTTTTTCTATGGATGAGCTTGAAAAACATTATGCAAAATCGATACAAGTAGATTACCTTAATGAAGCCTTACCAGGAGATACAATAGTATTTTATAAAAATATAGATTTACATAACGTATATATTGAAGGAGTTAACGAAAGTAATAATAATGTTATTTTCAGATCTACTATTGATATTGCCAAATTTTAATACTTATATAAATACCATGTCAAATTCGACATGGTATTTATAGTTTCGGTTCTATTTCTTTTAAAAAGTCTTCTATGTTGATATTTAACTCATCTAAAGACATAAATCTGTATTTTTGATTAGTTGGGTTTTCTTTATCTTTTGGTACTTCTTCCATAAACATGCTATATGGCCTTATATATGTCTTTTTATCGCCGTAACATGGCTTATAAACTACAAATTTTTCTTCATTTTCTGAGTGTATAGCTATATCTATTACAAAGTACCATTTATTTTTAAAATGTCTATAATATGTATCTGGAGTTAATTTTCTATGCATAAATACCTTCCTTAATTAATGTTTTTTTAAATACATTTTATCTAGCATAAACTCATAGTCATTGACTATTTTATCAAACTTTTTAATTGTTTCATTTTGATACAGTGATAACTCTTTTATTATTTCACCAAAATTGTTTTCTATTATACTTACAATATTTCCATCAATTTCATTTCTTGTTACACAATTATTCATTATTTCCAATACCTTTTCTTTTGGAAAAGCTGGTTTATAATATCTAGGTTCTGTTAATGCGCTAAATATATCTGCAACAGCAAGTATTCTTTCCCCTTGACCTAGTTCTTCTGCACTTAACCCCTTAGGATATCCTTTTCCATTTAACTTTTCATGATGTGATGAAGCAATTTTTCTTATTTCATCTAAATCTAAATTACTTAATATATTGTCAGTTGCAACAACGTGATTTATCATTATGGAAAACTCATCTCTTGTTAGTTTGTCTGGCTTTGTCAGTATTTCTATTGGAGTTGTTATTTTACCTAAATCATGAAGTATTGCTGCAAATGTGTATTTATTAGTTGTTTTTTCATCTAAATTTAAATATCTACATAAGATATTAGTTGTTGTAGCTACACTTACAGAGTGAATAACAGTAGACCTAGATCTAAAATCTATTGCATAAACCAATACTTTCATATGTTCTTCTATTTCATTTTTACTTAATTCTACTTTATCAAAAATATCATACAGTTCATTTATATAGCTTTCATCAAATAACTTATCTATAAAATCTGTATTTTCTATTAAATAATTCAAAGCCTCTACATGTTCTCTTTTAAACCATTTATCAGTTAAACTATATGTAAGTTTTATAGCCTTATTTTTAAAAGACTTTTTATCACTGAGATACAAAACAGAAATACGGTCTGCTAGATTAATTAAAAATGCATCTTCTGGTATAGGTATGTCATTTATGATATTATGTCTTTCTTCATATTTATGATGATGATAAAGGATTGCATTTGATAGTTCTTTTAGAGGACTAAATTCTCTTATAAATAAATAACCATATATACAGTGCTCATAAACATTGTGTGTTTCAAATTCTTTTAGTAGTTTCCTCTCCTCTACCTTATAAGCCCCTAAGTCATGTAACATTGTCACTGTTATTAATTTAGTTAAATAGTCGTTATCATAGCCTAAATATTTCCCTATTTTATAAACTATATATGCTACTTGTTCTCCATGATTTTCTAATCTATTATCTACTGAATTTATAGTGTTTTGCATAACCCTTAAAATATCTTTTAAGTTAACATTATATTTCATATTAATCTCCCTTTTATAATAAAACTATATAATTTTTACCCCTTTTATATTATATAAAACATTCGTATATCTTATTATATAAATGTTAACTTTTTTATTATACAATAAAAAAAGTTGTACTGAAAACCCAGTACAACTTTTATTTACATAATAAGATTAGTTTTAAGTGTATATATTTAACTTCCAAATCCTATAGGCAGTCAAAAGAGTAATAATTTTTAAAATTATTTTCTTTTTTTTCCAACAGCTGCAAGATATACCACAAACTCGTCTTCTCCATCTATATTTAAAATATCATCTATCATTTTTTGATCATATATTCCTATTGCACATGTTCCTGCTTCTATTGATTCGCTGGCTAAGTAAAGATTTTGACAAACATGACCTACATCTATAAGTATTTTCTTATGGGCTGTTATATCAAATTTCCATTCAGATCTATATGGAATAGTGCTCCATGCAAATAAAACAGCAGATTTATTTGCAAAGTGAGGTATAAATGGTTGATCTAGTGTCATTACATCTACTTTTTCATTTATATTTTCTAATTCAAACATAAATAAAAGCTTATGCCCAATTGGTAAATATCTATAAACACCCTTTTTTATACCTTCTACATTCATTATAAATAAATATGTTTCAAAGGAATGAGTAGCTCCGCTACAAGGAACAGTTCTCAAATTTGGAACATCGTTAGGGTTATTTATTCCTTGTGTAGACCATAAAAGATAAGAAAGTTCTTCCAAGTTCAAGCTTTCTTCACTATAAAGCCTTACACTTCTTCTTTCTTTTATACACTTATATATATTTTTATTTTTTATAATTTCTTCATTTATATTTGGAAGTTCTATAATTTTTTTTGATGAATCATATGGTTTAGTAATTGGAGGTTGAGTAATTCCAAGTGCTTTATCTGTTTTTGTATTGTCAAATTCATCAAAATTTGATTTTAAAAAGTTTCTATAATCTTTAAGTTTTGTCATTATAAAATACCTTCTCTCTTATTTCATTATTGATTATAACAACTGTACATTATAGCATATAGTATATATCTATTTATGTATCATTTGTTACAATTTAATAATCATATGAGCTTGTATTTTCACAAATTGTTATATTTATCTTTTTATCCCCCATTATTTTTTTATATAGACGCAAAAACTCGTTTAGTTCCGGGTCGTTTAGACTTATTTTCCTAGTACTTTTTAATATAATATTTTCTAAGTCTATGATTATATCTATCTCATTAATATTATTTTTTATAAAGCAAGTAACTACGTTTTTCATTTTTATTTTATCTTGATATTTTTCATAAAAGCTAATTGAAGTTGAATCAAGATTAAATGAATTAATATCTATTCCAAGGTTTTTTAACTGACCTTCTACATCTGAGATATTAAGTCCATATCTTTCCATAAGCTTCTTTTGCATATCTAAAAACTTTTCTTGAGATATATTATTATTTTCCATATAACTCATTATCTCTTTTGAAAAATCTACCATAGACATACTACCTTGTGATACAGAACTATAAAGTTTATATATATACTCTTCGAATTTATCAATATCTTTGTCTTTAACCTTATTTTTTATCTCATTAAAATCAATAACATTATCATCCATTTAAACTCCTCCTTTAATATAAAAACCACACAAGTATATTTTATAATTTTAACACATTTTAATTCATTTTATTAATAAGTTATGTTTGTCGAAGGTTTTAACTTATGAAAATTTTTCCTTTATTTCATTTTTAATTTATTTATGTTAAAATAGTTAATATATTTTGCTTTTACTGAATATAAATTAATAATACAAAACTTGTACATACTATATGCATAAGTAACTTTCAGTAAAGTATGCACTCATAAAAATTACATCGTTATAGAGTAGGAGGATTAAAATGGGATTAAAAGACAAATTTACAGGAGCATTTACAAGAGCAAATACGATGAGTGACCCAGAGAAAAAAGTTAATGAAATAGTGGGTAAGATACTTTTAAAGAAAAGTATAATTCCTATAGTTATATTAGTAGCCATATTAATATTAGGAACTATTTTAAAGTTAAATGTTTGGCTTCAACTTGTATTACTAGCTGCAGTAGGTGTAGGTTCATATTTCTATATAAGAAATCAAAGCAAGAAATTCCAAAACTTCAAACCTTATGTTGGGAACTTAATTAGTATTGAAGAAAAAAATGGCGAATATGTATTAATATTAAAACAAGGTAAAATGCCTATAAAGTTATCAGTTAAACACGGCATTGACGACCCTAAGAAATTAAAGAAAAATCAATTACTACAAATAAGCTATAATCCAGATGAAAAAATAGCTATAATAGTTAAGTAAAAGAAAGGCTCCTATCTATATATTTTAGATAGGAGCTTTTTTATGTACTTTTAAAGTTTTTAATAATTCTATTTTTATCATCTACATCAAATCCATATCTTCTATATATACTATTTAAGCAACTTTGATCTATTATAGGCTTTGTAGGTATAGCAATGCCCTTAGCATATTTTATTGTTCCTAATTTAATATCTTCGTTATAATGATTGTATTTATCTATTTCTCTATTTATTTCATTAACTATATCATCTAAATTGTGTAATATAATTCTTCCATGGCCACATCTAGGTTTGCCTGCTCTAAATTCTTTTATGTATAGTACTCCACTATCTTCACTGTTATAATAATAGCAGTTCATATAAGTTTCTTTTGTGTCTCCATCTATTATTTTTATAATTATATCTCCAAACTGTTCAATATTTTTTATGTCAAAGTATACTATTAAACACAGTATTTTATTTTGGTTGTTATAAAATATCTTTGTTGTTTTGTTTTGTTGATTATTTATATGTTTTTTTAATTTTTTTATGAATTTAATATAATAGTTATACTCTTTTATTAATACCGCTTCACTATCTGTATATTTAACGTTTTCATCTAGGGATTTGTTTTTGCATTTTTTTATAAGTCTAAGATCATTATTGATAATAATATTTCTCATCTCACAAATTTTATCTTCAATATTCTTCATTGTACCCCACCTACAAACATATTAAATAGTTAATACATATTTATGCATGAGGTAAGGTAATTATAATACTATTAAAATTTAAATAATAATATTTATTTTACACTTTCTAATAATTTAACTGTATATTCTATAGATATTTTTTGTTGTTTTTCTCTAGATATGTTAGCTTTTGAGTCACCTTTTTGAAAACCATAATTTCCAAATTGAGCATGATTTCCTCCCTGAATTTCCACATATGTAGTCTCATAAGGTAGTAATTTTTTTGTATCTTTTATTTTTGTCATCTCTAAAATAGAATCTTTACTTCCATATATAGATAGTGCTTTTAAATCACTTTTACTAAAATCTACTTTAGATGGATATGAAGCATAAAAAATCAATCCTTTTATACTTTCAGGCTTTTTATTATAAGTATAATTTGAAGCCATAACCCCACCAAGTGAATGGCCTCCTATAACCCATTTTTTTATATTAGGATGATGCTTTATTACTTCTGTGGCTTCATCCCAATCAAGTACAGCTAAGTTAAATGGCATAGGAACTATTATAGTTTTATATCCATACATGGCTATACCTTTGCAAATCGGAGCATATGACTCTTCTTGTACATTTGCTCCCGGATAAAATATGAATCCTACATCTTTTGCGTTATTCTTAGGTGTAAACTCTATATAAGCATCTTGGGTAATATTTATGTACTTATCAGATTTTAAATTATTTTTAGCAATATCGTCTGCTTTATAATTATTATTAATCCACAATAAAAATAACGATGCTAATATTAAAACAATTGTAATAAAACAGACTTTTAGCTTTGACATTTTTAGCTTCAATATATCACTCCTTTCTTCAAATGATTTACATTCATATTATATTCATTTACCTTCAATTTTGTGAAAAAAAAAGAAAGCCCATGGCTTTCTTTAATTTATATTTATCTTAGTTTCATAACATTAGAAGCTTGTAGTCCTTTTACTCCTTTTACTACATCAAATTTTACATTTTGACCTTCTTCAAGGTCTTTTTCTGATCCATGCTCTTTTACTGCTGATATGTGAACGAATACATCACTGTTATCATCATCTGCAGTTATAAATCCAAATGCTTTTTCTGGGTTAAACCATTTAACTACTCCAGTTCTCATATTGTAGCCTCCTTAAAATTGTCTTTATAATATTATTTACAACATATCTTTTTATATTAGTGCTAATTTATGCATATTTTTTAATTAATTGTTTATACTTGTTACAAGACTAATATGTAAAACTAAAAATTTTTAAGAAGATTTTTAAAAATATTGCATATAATTTAATATCTAGATAAATAATAGGTTTTGTGTAAGTTAGGAGGTATTGATGTGAATCAAATGCAAGAATTCAGTCAACGAACTCAACAATTATCAATATATGACAATTTATTTAAATTTATAGTGGTATTTTTTTGGATAATATCTTGGGGTACATCTATGTTTATAATTCCTCATAAATTGCAATATCTTTTGTTTTTCTCATATAATATATTTACATTTTGGTATATAATTTCTTATACGCTAACAATAAAATTCAATAATATAAGTATAGCTAAAATTATAATAGATTATAGAATTACTACAGTATTAGCTTTTTTCTTTGCATCACTAAAGTATTTTATATTTCCTACTAGTATTATATGTATTGTATTAACAGTTTTATTTTTATTTATACATATATACTTTTCTTTTAGAAAAGTTACAAGATATAAATTAGAAGAAGGTGTAGTTGGTATAATTTCCTCTCTTCTTATACTGTCTCTTATGGTATTTTATTAAAAAGAGCTTGGATAAAAAATCCAAGCTTTTTAATCTTTTAACTATTGTTCGTCTTCTAATCTATTTTTAAATCTATATTCTCTATTAATACTATTTTTTGTATTTTTAGTTTTTTTACTGTGTTTTGGTGCTCCTCCAGATGCCAGATTAATAGAGTTTTCAACGTTATAAATATCATGAGTTATTCCTAATTCACTTGCTACTTCTATCTTCATAACATCTGGTCTTTTTCTATATTGAGGAACTCTATTTGGGTGTTTAGGCATTTATAATCACTTCCTTTTTAAATTTATTGAAACCTTAAATGATTTCTATATTAGTTTGTTTCAATTCCTGTTTTTAATCCTAGTAAATGTTTGGATTAATTGTAATTTGGAAATATTAGACATATGATATTTTTTCTGATATTATTTTATTAAATGCTAATACTTAAAATTATTAAGAAATTTTTTAAAAAAGGAGAATTAAGTAATGGAAAATACAAACGAAAAGAAAATTCTAGCTATTGTTGGTGAGAAAGAAATAACTAATCATGATGTAGAAGATGCACTAAGAAGTCTTGATCAATATCAAGCTATGCAATTTAGTTCTGAAGAAGGAAAAAAGAGATTACTAAATGATTTAGTAAATCAAGAATTATTCTATATGGAAGCTAAAGAGCAAAATTTACATAATGATGAAAACTTTAGAAAAGAAATGCAAAGAGTTGAAGACAATATGTTAAAACAATATTCAATAAATAGATTATTAACTAATATAACTTTAACTGATGAAGAAATTCAAGCTTATTATGAAGCTAATAAACAACAATTTATGAACCCAGAAACTGCAAAAGCTAGTCATATATTAGTTGAAAATGAAACAGAAGCTACTGATTTATTAAACAAAATAACTTCTGGTGAAATGAAATTTGAAGAAGCAGCTGCTCAATGTTCTCAGTGTCCATCTAAAGAAGTTGGTGGAGATTTAGGAAGCTTTAGCAGAGGTCAAATGGTTCCAGAATTTGAAGAAGCAGTATTTAACATGAATCCAGGTGAAGTAAAAGGTCCTGTTAAAACTGAATTTGGATATCACTTAATAAAAGTTGAAGATAGAAACCAAGGTGGTCAAGCATCTTTAGATGAAGTTAGATCTGAAATAGCTAAGGGATTAACTTACCAAAAACAAAATCAAATTTATACTACTAAAGTTAATGAATTACAAGCAAAGTATCCAGTTAAGTTTAACGGATAATTAGGTTAAATAACAAAAAGGTCTTCTTAATGAAGACCTTTTTAAGTATACGCTATTTCAAGATTTTTTTCATACATCCTTTTATAGCAATATTGTATTATATCGCTTCTTTTTATTATACCTATAAACACATTTTGATCATCTATCACAGGTACGAAATTTTGATTCATTGCAGTATATATTAAATCATCTATATTTGCATTTATGGATACTGGTTTATTATCCATCCTTCTTGGAACTTCTCTTATTAGTATATTTTCTGTACTCTTTAGATCTAGGCCGAGGGAATTTTTTAGAGACCATAGCAAGTCACCTTCTGTTATTGTACCTAAATACTTACCTTCATTATCTATTATAGGAATAGAAGTATATCTATGGTATTCCATTTTCTCCAATGCCTGTCTCATAGTATCTTTTTCATCTAAATATGCCACATCTTTTTTTGGTGTAAGGAAAAATAGTATATTCAAAATGCGCACCTCCTTGTTTCCAAATACATTATTACTATACCATTGTAATATGAATTTATTGTGAAGAAAACACTAAATTTTTACTTCAACAAATTTATTATACAATCAAATCGATTATTAATCTACCAATTATTTTGTATATAATATTAAAAAAAGCCGCTGAACATCAGCGGCTTTTACTTCTAACTTAGTTTATTATACTATCAGTGTTGCTATATAAATCAATAAATCTATATATAAATCTGCTATTATAACTTAACTACGTTAGCAGCTTGTGGTCCTTTAGATCCTTCAACTACTTCGAATTCAACTCTTTGACCTTCTTCTAAAGACTTGTATCCTTCACCTGATATAGCTGAGAAATGTACAAATACATCATTTTCTCCTTCAACTGATATAAATCCAAATCCTTTTTCGTTGTTAAACCATTTTATTACTCCAGTTTTCATTTACAAACTCCTCCTAAAAACTAAAACTTATTTGTTAACAAATACTTGTAACATTAGTAGTATTTTACCATTTTTTTTGCATTATTGTCAATTTCTTTTTAGGCCTAGTTTTAATAGTGTACACGTAATAAATGGAACTTTATTTTTTTATTACTCCATCCCAAATCCCAAGGCACTAGCTTTCTATCAGTATTATGACAAGTAACTAATGGGTATCCCTTAGAGTCAAGTCCAGTAACCGTTGAAACATGTGTTATTCTTCCATTTTTTTCATAAGCAACAACATCTCCAGGTCTTAACTTATAAGCTACTTTATAAACATCTTCATAGCTTCCCTTAGCTATTAATGATCCTCTTCCACTATTTAATATATAATTTTTAAATCCTTGGGCATTTAGCCACGCTTTTGTTCCTGAACCATTTGCATAGTTCCATGTTCCATTTTTCTTAAAAGCTCCACTTTCAAACATTATTTGAGAAGCAAAGTTTGCACAGTCTCCACCATCTGGATTATGATCTCTGTACTTAGCATTGTTATATTTCAATCCATATTCCTCATCACCTGCAGCACCACTATACATATGAGCATAATCAACGGCCTTTTTTACTGTTTCTTTTACTTCTAATTGTACAGGTTGTTGGCTAATTATATGATTTTTTATTTCATCAGATTTGATATTATCTAAGTTAAGTGAATCTGCAAATGGGTCTGTGTACCACTCCTTAGTTATAATATACACTCCATCCTCTGTTCTAAGGTTTAAGTAATGATGTGTACCTATTCTACTAACATTGGTCACACTTGGTTCATTTTCATATGAATATGTATATTCTGTTGATACTGTAGCTATAACACTATACAAATTTTCTTCTTTTTCTTTTACTGCCCTAACTTTTACTCTAGTTTTTATGTCTTTGAATTTTACCCCTTGCTTATAAGACCAATTGTTTAAATACTTCATTTTCTTTACTTCATGTTCATATGCCCAAATTCCATATTTGTGTCCTGTGTCATATAATCCTTTAAGTATTTCTTCGTTTTGTTCTAATATAGCTTTATTTCTATAATCGAATATACTTTCCAACATCTTTTGATATTGAGTATAATCTTCTTTTGTTAAAAATGCCTCTTCACTATTTTCTAATTCATATAATGTATTTTTTATTGCTAGATATTCACTACCATATACCACCCCCACTACAAAAAAAGAAAATATAACTACAACAGATATTAGCTTTAACAACTTCTTTTTTGCGACTAATACAACCAATAAATGACACCTCCAGTATCTAATTATTTAGAGTAAATCTAAGCTATTCAAAGGAATTTAATAGCAATTCTAAAAAAGTGACTGTGTTTTAAAAAATTTCATTGAAAATCAATGAATTTGTGATATAATTAAATAAATTTCTAGAAAAGAGGTGTTGCGATGATAACTAAAGTACTTCTATCAAAAGTCAATGGAGTTCCTACTAATAATGTATATGCTGATATACGTTATATAAATGAGGAAAATTTTGATGATATTATTAAATTATATAATATAGTTAATGATGGCCTAGATGGAAAGAGTTGGCTAAAGTTTAGAGATCATGACTATTTGCAAGAAATATTAAACAGAGGTGGTTTTATAGTAGGTTGTTATGTTGAAGGTGAAATAATAGCAAGTGCACTTTGCGAAACTCCTTCTATAACAGACATAGAGTTAATGAATGAAATAGGAGTACCTTCTGAAGATTTTGTAAACACTTATATATCTGGCTTTGTTATGGTTCATCCATCATATAGAGGAAATTCTCTTCAGTCTATATTGTTAAACACAAGAATCCAGCAGTCTCAAATTAGAGGTAAGAAGTATATACTAACTACTGTAGCTGTTGAAAATGTATACAGCCTTAATAATATACTAAGCGCAGGATTTAAGATAGGAACTACAAGAGCTAAAGAAGACGGAACTATTAGATATGTACTTTATAAGGATATATCTGAATCATTTGGCGTAGATGATTTACGCGAAGGGTGGTACACTAACAAATATGAGACGGCGTAACTACACATAAGAAAGGTATAAGATATTGTGAATCTTATACCTTTTTTTATTTATATTTTAGTACACGTTGTCATTATTATTTGTGATAATATAAATAAATTTGAAGTTTTTCTACAGTGCCTTTCTACTAAGTTGTCTTAATATAATCTATTCAGTATAATTTTTTTTGCTACTATTAATACTTATTTTTCAAATATATTTTTAGAAATTCTCTACGCTTGTGTCTTAAACGGCGTGATAGCAGATGAGTTGCTTAAGATTAGCAGTTGTATATTATAACTTAGAATATCCACCACCATGGGAAATTTGGTCTTTGAGGTGGTCTTGGTGGTCTTGGTGGTTGAGATTGTCTTTCATGACATGCTATTGCTTCTATGCTTTGTAAGTCTACATACATTTGACGTCCTCTTACTCTTCCTCCAACAGTTTGTCTATCCAAATAATTTACTCTCATCCAATAACCTCTTCTTCCTCTAGTTGGCCATATAAATATCCATCTACTTCTACATCTTCTTATAGAATCTTCTATAGCTCCTGGAGATATGAAAAGAGCTACCCCTCCCTGAGCTCCCTGTGGTCTTTCAGGTATATAATTAGGTTCATTATCGCCATTTTGAGCTAGATAATAATTATACATTAAGTTCCCTCCCTTTTATAAAATTGCAAAGAAGTTGTCCTTCTTTAATTCATAATATGTTTGGCTATATATTTCTGTTACCAGAACTTTTATGTTTTTATCTTATGTAACACTTATTCTTATTAAAGATTATAATATATAGAGTCTAATTTTAAAGTTATACAAGGAGGATTTATTATGGATGTAAATAAACAAGCTAAGGCACTTGCAAGTTCAATAAAAATGAGTAAGGAGTTTATAGAACTTAATAATTCTAAATCTATTTTGGAAAGAAATAGAAATCTTAAAAAGCAACTTGATTCTTACTTATATAAACAAACTAATATATACTCAAGATATCAGCCAGGGCAGCAAATGGAAGAAAAGCTTGCACAACTAAATAAGGAATACGAAAATTTCTTTAGATCTAGCGAAGTTAATAATTATCTTCTTGCTGCTCAAAGATTTAATGAAATGATGGAGAAAATATATAAATATATAGAATCAGAATTAACTAGATAAGATTCGCTATGCTCATGTCTTAAACGACCTTGAAGAAATGGGACCTTGCTCAAAAATTGCTAAAATTTTTTAAATCTAAAAAGGGGCTGATATTTTATCAGCCCCTTTTGTTTATCCTTTTAACTTTTTAGGTTGAGCTACAGGTTGTGGTATTGGAAATTGTATTTCTTCCGGTATGAATTGTTCCATAGGCATTTCCATAGGCATCATTGGCATCATTGGCATTGGTTGAGGCATTGGTTGAGGCATCGGCATTGGTTGAGGCATCGGCATTGGTTGAGGTATTGGCATTGGTTGAGGCATCGGCATTGGTTGAGGCATTGGTGTCGGTGTTGGTTGTTGCATCATTTGGTTCATAAATTGCATCATCATATTTTGATACATCCACATATAATATTGCATCATAGGTTGGTACATTTGTTCCATATCTATATTTACAGATTGTTGCATTATAAGTGGATATTCTTTATTCATTTCTCCTGTATAATACATAGGTGTCATATCATACATAGGTTCTACATATGTTTTTGGACATTCAGGAGCTTGTTGATATTGTCCATATACCTGTGTTGGCATACTTTGATAATTCATCCACATAGGATTTACCCAATTACAAGGTTTATATTCGTATTCAGGCTCAGTATAAGTTTCATATTTAGGTTTATATTCTGAATCGCATCCACATTTTTTACACTTCATATTTTTACTCCTTTATATATTAATATTGGCTAAGTATTTGTACAACTATGCCTAATATTAATATATGAAGTGCATACTATACTGTTACTAATAATTTAAGTTTATTATATAGTTAAATCTACTTGGACTAGTGTGTCTCCAATATTTAAAAGACCATATCCTTCTGATACATTAGGATAGTTGTATATTACTTTGGTATCAGCTCCAGCTATTAAATAAGTTTTTATCATTTCTGTATATGCAGATTGTAAGCTATTTCTATCTACGATAAAATACTGAAGCAATAGTGCAACAACACCTGATACAATTGAACTTGATGCGCCTGTTCCTGTTATAGTATTATAACTTCCACCTGGAAATGCAGATATTATATTTACTCCAGGAGCCACTAAATCGGGTTTTATAGTATCTTGTTGGTTTAATGTTCCCCTAGATGAAATTCTAGCTACTCCATTTGCTATAACATCATAGGCCCCAACTGTAATAATATTTTGATCTACTCCAAATAAATCTATAGTTCCAAATGGATCTGATTTTACAAATCTAGTACCAGGAGGTAACATATTTCTAGGTGGTAAATACAAATCATGTATTCCATTTACTACATAATCAGCATACAGTCTTATTGTCCATATACCTGGTTTAACATCTATAAGCCTTATAGTTGCTATTTCATCTCCAGTTAATATTTCTGGATAAAAGTATGTTACAGAATATCGTACATCCTCTATATTAAATATACCTGAATGAAAAACTGTTTTGAAATCAAATTTCCGTGTCATCTGTCCAGAGGGACTTATAATAGCTATTGATACTTTATCTGGTATATCTACACTAAGATATATATCTAGATTTCTCTGACCTTCAGCTACTTCTATATCTACATCTTGAGTTTCTCCGTTTACCGAAAATCTTCCTGAATAATGAACATCTGCATTTCCATCATCTCCAGCTCCACTTACTAATACAACCCCTCTTCTTAGTTGTGGTCTTAGGGCATTTAAAAATGTTGTATCTGAATAATTTCCGAATCTACCTCCTACAGATAAATTTATAACTAATGGTCTATTAAGTTCTTGTGATATTCTCATAACATAATCTATTGCTGCAAAGAAGTCTATATGACTATAATATATTCTATCTTCTGTATAAATATTTAAAAGTGGTTTTAGTTTTACAACTATTAATTCCGAACCTATAGCCACTCCCCTATATGCTGTGGATACGTTTCCTATGCCCGCTGCCATACCTGCACTTAATGTTCCATATCCTAAACTATCAATAGATAGTGATGTGTCATTGTTTGCTATTGCTTCATTTAATTGTTCCTTTGTGTACTCTGTTCCAAATAAATAGCCTTCTGGAGGATTTCCCTGTTGATTTTCTTGGTCCCATAACCTAATTATCTTAGATTGTCCATTTGGATATATAAAATCAGGATGTGTATAGTCTATACCCGAATCTATTATAGCTATTAATACTCCTCTGCCACTGAAATTTATATAAGATGTTTGTTCTTGTATAAGAATCTGTGAACCCACAGCATCTCTAACACTTACTCCACCTGATACATTATTTGTAACTGTTCCTAGGTGACTCATTGGAAAGTAACTTCTCCATAAATCTATTTCTTGTACATTATCAAGCAGCGAATCATTAAAATTTTCTGGAGCGTAAAGCAATGCATTTTTTGAGTTTAATATTATTATATTATCAAGCCCTATAGCACTTAAAGCCGTTCTTATATCTCCTGTATATAGTATAAAATAGGATTTCACAAATTGTGATAAATCAGCCAATTATATCACCGCCTTTATCTAAATTGGTCAAACATTCCCCTTATATCTAATAATCCATAACCATATGATACGTTTGGGTATGTTATGTCTGGAAATTTTCTAGCCCCTTGCATCATATATGATTTTATCATTTGAACATATGATACAATGGGATTAGCACCATTAACTAATACATATTGTAAAAATAATGCAACTGCTCCAGAAGCATGTGCTCCTGCTGCACTACTGCCAGTTATATTACTATATCCTCCACCTGGGTAGGTAGATATTATATTAACTCCTGGAGCTACAATATCTGGCTTTAACTTTTCTAACCTAGTTGGACCTCTAGATGAAGATTGCCATATACTATTGTTTACAGTATTATATGTTCCAACCGTAATCATTTCCTTTGACGATGAAGGATAGTTTAAAGTTCCAAAAGGATCTGCCTCTGAAAATTTAGTTCCTGGCTGCAATAAAGATCTATTTGGCAAATATATATCATAGTGCCCATCGACTATATAGTCTCCACTTAATCTAATAGTCCATATTCCCGGTTTTATATCTCTAAGAGTTATTATTGCTAACTCATCACCAGTATAAAACTCAGGATATGAATAAAAAATTTCATATGTTGTAAGTTCATAATCAAATACTCCAGTAATTGTAAATAAGTCTCTAACTGTAGATGTTTCACTTAATTCTCCTGATGGAGATATTATTGATACAGATATTTTATCAGGTCTTTTTCCCCAAAACTGAAGCTGTATATCCCTTTCATTTGCGCCTACTTCTAATAATATATCTCTATTTTCCCCTTGTATTATAGTTCCTGAATAATGTGTTTGCGTATTACCTTCGTTTCCAGCTGCAGCTACAGTAACTACACCTCTATCTTCATAAAACAGTAAATTTTCAAATATAGTTCTTCCTGATATTCCTCCAAAGTTGCTTCCTAAAGATATATTTACTACTAACGGCCTCCCAAGTTCTAATGCTTTAAAGTATGAATAGTATATCCCAGCCATTAAATCAACCTTACTATAATACCCATTTGTTTCTGTTAATTTTACTATTATTAATTCTGAACCTGGTGCTACACCTACATATTGAGGATTTACCCTACCTCTTCCAGCTGCTATTCCAGCCACTAAGGTTCCATGCCCATTTGCATCTTGTGATAACGATGAATCATTATTTGCTATAGCCTGATTTATATCATTATTACTATATTCCGCTCCAAATAAAAATGGCTGTGGCGCATTTCCAGCTATGGTTTGGTCCCAAAGGTAAGCAATTTTAGACGTTCCATCTTCATATATAAAATCTGGATGTAGATAATCTATTCCTGTATCTATAATTGCAATTAGTACTCCCTTACCAGTTAAAGGATTGTATGGATTGTTATGAAAAAATAACCCTCCTATTTCTCCTACAGCACTAACACCTGTAACGGTTGTTTCTTGCCTTTTTGAAAGTAAGGTCATAGGTAAATCACTATCTATAAAGTCTATCTCTGGTATTTGTAATAAAACTTGAATACCAACTGGTGCTTCAGTATAAATTATGCCTACTTTTGTACTTAGCCTAACAAATCTATTTCCAACTCCAAGATTAGAAAGTCCGGCTTCTATATCCCCTGTATAAGATATAAAATACTTTGTATTATTAGGCACTATGTATCTAGATACCACTTTATCCCCCTCTTCCATATATATCCTATATTATATATATGTTTTTTTAAGCATTATAATAATAAGAAATCAAAAAAGACTAGAATTTTATCAAAATCCTAGTCTTTAATAATCTATCTTTTCATCATATTTTGCATCATCATATTTTGATACATCCACATATAGTAGCAGTTCATCATATGATTCATTTCGTCCATATCCATATTCATTGGCATAGCCATTGGCATATTCATCGGCATAGTCATTGGCATATATTTATGGCCGTTATGATCGCCACATGTTGGATATTTTTTATTCATTTCACCCATATAATGCATTGGTGCTAAGTTATACATAGGTTGTACGTATCCATATCCATTTCCATTACAAGGGCAAACCATTGTTTCAGGACATTCAGTTTCTGCCCCTAGCACATCTTGATAATCATTATTACATCCACATTTGTTATATTCTGCTCCCATTACATCTGGATAATCATTATTGCATCCACATTTGTTATATTCTGCTCCCATTACACCTGGATAACCATTGTGATTACAATGATTTTTGTGACATCCACAGTTTTTATCTTCTACTCCTAAAACTTGATCACATTCAATTTTGTAATCTTCTATACCTTTAACTTTATTACCACATTCTTTAGCCTTTTTGCCACATTCCATCATCATATGTTCACATTTTTTAGCTTTTTCTTTAAATTCATTAGCTTTAACTAACGCTTCATCAAAACAATCCTTAGCTTTTTCGTCAAGGCATTTAGCTTCGTCAAATAAATCCTTAGCCTGTTCATTTAAATCTTTAGCTTTTTCAAATAAACATTTAGCTTTTTCACATGCTTTTTCAGCTTCAGCTCTTACAGCCTGTGCTTCTTCAAATAGACATTTAGCTTTTTCAGCTAATTCTTTAGCTGCACATTTTAATTGTCTAGCTTTCTCAAGATATTCTTCAGCTTTTACTTCATTGCACATAGCTTCTTTTTCTAATTCATTAGCTTGTGCTGCTAGTACTTTAGCTTTATCATCATATTTTTTAGCTTTATCGAAAGCTTCTGCTGCTAGAACTTCTGCTTCTTTAGCTTTACAGAATAACTCTTCAGCTTTAGCAGCTAAATCTTCACATTGTTCTACTCCCATAACTATAGGTGCAGGATTACATTCGCAGTTATTATAGTAATTTCCCTTAACGCCATTATCGCAATAATTAGCTTTAACTTTTTTCTTCTTCATATCATAACCCCTTTGCTGTCATATTAACTTAGTCAAGCTATAGGTGCTTGCCTACTATTAATATATGAAGTACATGCATAGTGGTTACAATAAAATAACTTTCTTTTCTATAGAACTTTGCATACAAAGTTCTATAATACGTATAACATCTCTAGATTGTTTAGGGTCTACCTTTAAATTTTCTTCTTCTAATATAGCTTTATATATATTTTCATAAAAAGCTTTATAATTTCCTTTTTCACTTTCTATTTTACCAATAAAATGAAGTCCATTAATATCACAATCTACCTCTCCCCATATATCCTCTGATTCTTTGCCAAAAGTATCTAAGTTGTTTGGAGTATATCCTTGTTTTAATAGGTTTTCTTGATTGTCCATTCCATATTTTACAAAAGATCCATTGCAGCCAAGTAGTATATATTTAGGTAAATTTCCTCTTACAAGCATACCAACTTTTAGTGTAACTTTTAGATTTTCATATCCTAATATTATTTCAAAATTATCATCAACTATTGCTTCTTTTCTTTGTTTTCTAATATCAGCATATACGTAATTAGGAAGCCCAAATGCTACTAAGGCTTGGTCTATAAGATGACTACCTAGATCATATAATATTCCAGCTCCCTCTGTATTTTCTTCTCTCCAGTTATCTTTTATAAAATTTCTATATCTATCAAAATGTGCTTCATATTCAACTATATCTCCTAATAACTTATTATCTATTATTTTTTTTACTGTTAAAAAGTCACTATCCCATCTTCTATTTTGATATACACTAAGAACTTTATTTTTTTCTTTAGATATTTGTATTAACTCATCAGCTTGCTGTGATGATACAGTAAATGGCTTTTCTACAACTACATTTTTATCTGCCATCAACACTTGTTTTGCCAATTCATAGTGATATAGATTTGGTGTACATACAAAAACCAAATCTATATCATTGTCTTTTAATATATCTTCTATATTATCTACTACATTTGTTTTGGGATAAAACCTTGAAATTAATTCTTTTGTTTTCAAGTTTGAAGTTAATATTTTTGAAATATTAAAATAAGGTAAACTACTTAACATAGGCCCATGAAAAACTCGACCTGACATACCGAATCCTAATATTGCTACATTTAATTTTTTCATAAGTGTCTCCTTTTTATGTTTTTATAAAATATACATATTTTAATTTTTTAAATATTTATCCTAATATATTAAATTATATAATTTCTTGAAAAATAATACAATTCCAATGTATATCCACAAATTGGATTGATTATAATTTTTTACATACTATATTATTTTTATAATTACACAACATAGAAATAAGGCAAAAATTTAAATAAAAATAAAGACATTGATATCTAAAACAACAATATTAGGAGGTATCACAATGGAAAATAAAAACAATAATAATGGACAACTTAATAATTATGCACATAAAGCAGAAAATGTTGTTAATAAAGGTCAACATATGGCTGAAGAAGTAGTACACAAAGTAGATGATGCAACAACTAATATTATTAATTCTACTAAAAATGCTGTTCATAAAACTGTAGACAAAGCAGAGCATATGATGAATAAGCCTATGGATGAATATGTAGATGATGCTGAAAATGTAGTAAATAGCGCATTTTCACAGGTGAGTTCAGCTGTTCAAAGTGCTATGAATTATGCTAAACAACATCCTGCATTAACTGCTACTGTAGCTATAACAGCTGCAACTATGATGAACTCAACAACTAGACAAATGGCTAAACCTTTAGCTAAATATGCAGTTAAACATCCTGCAAAATTACTTTCTAGTGCTGCTATGTTAGCTGCAACAAGTCAAATGACTAAACAAGCTGCTAATTCTGCTATGAACCAAATGAACTCAATGAACTCAACAAATTCAATGAACTCAATGCAATAAAATTCGCTAAACTCATGTGGCCAACAACCTTGAAAAGTAGGTCTTTTGCTAAAAATTAGAAGCTGAGTAATCCTCAGCTTCTTTTATGTTGACATTTTATTATATAATACTTATAATTTACTCTGTAATTGTAGCCATTACAATTATCATAATTTTATTAGGAAGGAAGTATATAATAATGAAAATGACATATAAAACAACAGATACTTGTTGTAAGGAAATAATATTTGAGATCAACGAAGAAAATATAATAGAAGAAGTTGAATTCATAGGTGGATGCCCTGGAAACTTATTAGGAATGAAGATGTTAGTTGAGGGTCAGAAGGTTGAAACTGTAATAAATAAATGTAGTGGTATAACATGTAAAGATAAGTCTACATCTTGTCCAGATCAATTAAGCAAAGGTTTAATAGAGTTTTTATCTCAGTTAAATAAATCTATGTAGTAAAAAATAGGCATTGTTAAATGCCTATTTTTTATGTTGATATTAAAATTTTTCATTAAAAACTTCAAAATATGCTTCAGTTGCTTTACATACAGGGCATATTTTAGGAGCGCTTTCTCCAGTATGTATATAACCACATATTCTACATATCCATTCTTCTTTTTCATCTCTTTTGAATACTGATTTATTTTGTACATTATTAGCTAATTCAGAAAATCTGTGTTCATGATGAGCTTCTATATCTCCTATCATTTTAAAAGAAGCTGCTATTGCTTTAAATCCTTCTTCTTCTGCTATTTTTGCAAATGATGGATATACATCTGAATGCTCTTCATGTTCTCCTTTAGCGGCATATTGTAAGTTCTCTACTGTAGTCCCTATGCCAACAGGGTATCCACCTTGTATATCTACATTATAAGGAAATTCTTCTCCTTGTAATCCATCATTTAAATGATTAAAGAATACTTGCGCATGTGCTCTCTCATTTTCAGCTGTTAACTTAAATACTTCAGATATTTGTTCATAACCTTCATCTGAAGCAATTTTTGAATACATAGTATATCTGTTTCTAGCTTGTGATTCTCCAGCAAAACCTTTCATTAAATTTTCTAGTGTTTTCGTACCTTTCAAACTTTTCATAAGAATCCTCCTTGTATTTCAATTCTACACTTTAAAATTATATTCATTTACTTACTTTTCCATACACTTATATAATAAATCTAATATGGAAAATATTATCTATCTATAATGTATTTCTGAAAAATCGTCTCCTAAATGTTCAAACCCCCAATCCACTTGGTCGTTATACATAAACTTAACTCCTTTAATCCAATTTTCTTTGTAATTTCTTTGCAAAAATGTCTCTATTAGTTTAGTTGCTGTTTGTCTACCACCGTAAGATCCCTGAAAATAATATGTAGCCCAACTAAATTTATTATTTTCATCTTCTTTTATATTTATATAAGCTATATCATCTTCAATTTTAACAATTTCAATAGGAAGATTTTCAAAATACGATTTAGATAAATAATCTGCTATAGTCTTTAATTTTTCTTCCATAGATGTATTTGTATATATTTGTATGTAATCCTCTACTTCTATTTGCTGATAATTATCTTCATTTATTTTATATATTGGCAACGATACTACTTCAGGCTGTTTTTCTTCTTTTAATAAGGTAACTTCATTGTCTAATTTTGATGTATCACTTATAGAATTATATTTACATCCAGTCAACATAGTTATAATTAAACTAATAGCTATAAAAATTTGCAATAATCTCTTTTTCACATATATTCCTCCTTTAATTTGCTTCAAATTAATATATATATACATAGTTACGTTAAGATTATTACCAAATTTTTGAAATTATATTAAAATAATTACCTAAATATAAAAAAACGTATTGGTTTCCCAATACGTTTTTTTATATTTATTCTGATTTTATTTTAAGCCAAGCGTCATCATATAGCTTAAGTTTATCGCCTAAGTCTATAAAACTTTCACTTTTTCTAATTATTTCATCACTAGGATAAGCTACCTTATTATTTTTAACACTGTCATCTAGAATCTCAAGAGTTGCTTTATTAGGTGTTGAATATCCTATATAATCTACGTTTTCTTTAGAGTTTTGTGGATCTAACATAAAGTTTATGAACATCTCTGCTTCTTTTTTATTTTGTGCAGTTTTTGGTATACACATAGCGTCTATCCATTTATTTGTACCTTCTTTAGGTATAATATATTGAAGATTTTCATTTTGCTCCATTAGTGTAACAGCATCTCCTGAGTAAACAATTCCCATAGCAGCCTCTTCTGCTAATAGTCTATCTTTTCCTTCATCATTTACATAAGCTAAAACTAATGGTTTTTGTTTTATTAATTCTTCTTGCGCCTTTTGAATTTCATCTGGATTAGTTGAGTTCATTGAATATCCTAACTTCTTAAGAGCTATACCCATGCTATCTCTAACTGAATCAAGCATTAATATTTCTCCTTTGTACTTTTCATCCCACAACATATCCCAACTCTCTACTGGATTACTTACCATTGTTTTGTTATATAGTATTCCAAATGTCCCCCACATATAAGGGACGCTGTATTTATTATTTTTATCATATGATTGTTTTTTAAAGTTATCGTCTATATTCTTGTAGTTTGGTATATTATTAAAATCTATTTCTTGAACCATATCTTCCTTTATAAGTTTTTCTATCATGTAATCTGAAGGAACTATCAAATCATAATTTGTACTTCCTCCTTGTAGCTTTTGATACATCATTTCATTTGTATCATATGTCTCATAAACAACTTCTATTCCAGTTTCCTTTTCAAACTTATCTATAAGGTCTTCGTTAATATAGTCTCCAACATTGTATATATTTAATACCTCTTCAGATGATTTTGAACCTTTACATCCAGTCAATAATGACATTGATATAATAGCTATAGCAGCTAAAGATATTATCTTACTAAATTTTCTCATATTTTTCACCTCTAATTATAGATTGTTTTTTATTTGACAATAAGAGTAGTATCAGTACCGAAACAAACATTATTGTCGAAAGAGCATTTATTTCAGGTTTTATTCCTCTTCTAGCCATTGAATATATTTCAATAGATAGATTTGTAACTCCATTTCCAGTTGTAAAAAAGCTAATAACAAAGTCGTCTATTGACATAGTAAACGCTATTAAAAACCCAGAAATTATCCCTGGTTTTATCTGAGGAATTATAATTTTTCTCAGTGTATACATAGGTTTTGCTCCAAGATCCATTGCAGCTTCCTCTATATTTTCAGGAAGTTGACTTAACTTAGGAAGCACAGATAGTATTACAAAAGGTATATTAAAAGTTATGTGTGATAGAAGAATTGTCATAAAACCAAATTCCATATTACTGAATATGAATAAGGTCATAAGAGCAACCCCTGTAACTATATCTGGGTTTAATATAGGTAAATAATTTATATTTAATATTATTTCCTTTTTTAATCCGCCCATTTTATATATACCTATAGCACTTATTGTTCCAACAATAGTAGCTATTATAGATGCTACTATTGCAATTGTTATTGTATAGTATAGCGCTGTTATTATTCTTTCATTTTGGAGTAATTCTCCATACCACTTAAAAGTGAATCCTTCCCATCTAGCCATACTTCTTGAATCATTAAAAGAAAACAGTATTAAGGCGAATATTGGTAAATATAAAAATAGAAAAACTAAGAATAAATATATTTTTGATATTATTTTCTTTACCATATCACTCCACCGCCCTCTTTATCTGACTTATCTTCAAATCTAGACATAAGTGCCATGGAAATTAGTATTATAACCATCATAAGCATAGATATAGCTGAACCGAAGTTCCAGTTTCCAATAGAAGTAAATTGTTGTTCTATTAAGTTTCCAAGTAGCATATATTGACCACCACCTAAAAGCCTTGATATTACAAATGTTGATACAGCTGGCATAAATACCATAGTTATTCCTGATGCTACTCCAGGTATACTTATTGGGAATATTATCTTTGTAAATATTTGAAGCTTATTTGCACCAAGGTCTGATGCTGCATTAATTAAGTCATTATCCATTTTAGAAAGAGCTGTGTATATTGGTAATACCATGAAAGGTAGGAAGTTATATACCATACCTAACATTACAGCTGAATTTGTATACATTATATTTATTTTTGCTAAACCAATAAAATCTAATATATTATTTAATAATCCATTTTTTCCAAGTATAGCCATCCATGCATATGTTCTTAATAAAAAGTTCATCCACATAGGAAGTATGAACAGTAGTAATAATGTACTTCTTTTATCTAAAGGAGCTTTTGATATTATATAAGCTACAGGGTATCCTATTATAAGACATATTATAGTTGATGTAAGAGATAATGAAATAGAGCGTGTAAATACTTTTATATAGATCGGATTAAATAACGTTTCATAGTTTCCTAGATAAAATATGTATTCACCATTTATCTTCTGTGTGAAACTAAAAAATAAGATTAGTAATATAGGGATTAATATAAAAATAGCACTCCATACAATATAAGGGTAGGCTATATATGAATTCTTTTTCATTTTAATCCCTCTCTTTTTTCATTATATGAATATCTTCTGGATATATATCCATCCCTAAATCAGACCCAATTTCAGCACTTTTAGTATTATGAAGAATCCATAGTCTATTATTTTCTTTAACTTCTATTTCATAGTGAACTCCTTTAAATGTTGTAGACACAACAGTACCTTTTAACATAGCTTTTTCTACATCTACCATTTTTATATCTTCAGGCCTTATTACTATTTCTACTTCTTCATTTTTATCAAATCCCTTATCTACACAATTAAATACTTTATCACAAAATTTAATTTTATAATCTTCAATCATTATTCCATCTAATATATTGCTTTCTCCTATAAATTTAGCTACAAATGAATTTTTAGGTTCATTATATATATCCTCTGGAGTACCCATTTGTTGTATTTTACCTTTATTCATTACAACAATAGTGTCTGACATTGTAAGTGCTTCTTCCTGATCATGTGTTACAAACACAAATGTTATACCTAATTTTTTTTGTATTTTTTTTAATTCAATTTGCATTTCTTTTCTTAATTTTAAGTCTAAAGCCCCTAATGGTTCGTCTAATAATAGTACTTTAGGCTCATTAACTAAAGCTCTAGCTATAGCAACTCTTTGTTGTTGTCCACCACTTAATGACTCTACTTTTCTCTTTTCAAAGCCTTCAAGAGCAACTAATTTTAACATTTCCTTTACTTTTATATCTATTTCACTTTTAGGAATTTTCTTTATTTTTAGTCCAAAGGCTATATTTTCATAAACATTCATATGTGGAAATAAAGCATATTTTTGAAATACTGTATTTATTTGCCTTTCGTAGGGAGGTAAATTATTTATTTTTTTATCTTCAAACGATATAGATCCTTCATCAGTAGATTCAAAACCAGCTAATATCTTAAGGGTTGTAGTCTTTCCACATCCACTAGGTCCGAGCAATGTAAGAAATTCATTTCTTCTTATGTCTAGACTTATATTATCTAAAACCTTGTTATCCTCGTAGGATTTAGATATATTTTTTAGCTCAATGATATTTTCTATCAAAAAACCACCTCTTTCCTAAAATATGGTCTATCTATTTTGCATAAATAATTTAAATATGTAGTGGCTTATTATAACTAAACAATATGTTTACTATTTATAAACAAACCATAATTATTATATAGGAGTTTTATTTATAAATCAATACCTCTGTAAGGTTGAGAGTCAGTAATCACATATGTAATAAATTTAATCTTATACTCTAAAATCGATTTTATGGTATAATTACCTTTGGGAAAACGATATCAAGACTTTAAATTTACATAAGGAGATTCAATTATGTTATCATTACCTCAAAATTTATCATCTATAGTTAATAATTTAATCGTAGACGAAGATAATTCATTTTTTATAGATTATTTAAATAAAAGTACAAACAAATTAACTAAATATATGGATAATATAAATAATAGTAATCCCAATATCAATCTATCTTCAATAAAAGCTTATAAAACTTTAGAACCTATAAAACTTGTAAGTTCTAAGTCAAGTATAAGTTCTCTAAAAAAAGTTTTTATTCAGTTAGCCCTTAATTCTTCTATAACTGAAATTGAATATGAAAATTTTGAAAATATAATTGATGACCTATTAAATGACCCAAGAATATGCTCCTCTTCTTCTAGAGATATTGTAAAATCTTTAACACTTGATGCTAAAGTAGAATTTGATAATTTATTTATTAAGTATACGGAAGTATAAACATAATTTAAAAAACCATTGATAAATTTCTTTATCAACGGTTTTTTTGCTATAAATTAATATTTACTATGAAATTTTGTTTGCTTCTTTTTTTGTAGGCCAACATTCCACACCTTTTAAATTTGGTATAGTATCAGCATAAAACTCAGGATTTTTTCCTTGTTTCTTTTGCATTTGATAATCCTTAAGAGCGGCAAATGCAACTGGTCCTAATTGAACTATCGCTATTAAGTTAATTAATGCCATTAAAGCCATAAATAAATCTGCTAAATCCCAAACTATTTGTATTTTGGCAACTGAACCGAACATAACCATACCAACTACAGATAATCTGTATATTAATAACCAAGTTTTATTTTCACTCATAAATTCTATATTAGATTCACCATAATAGTAGTTTCCTATTATAGATGTATATGCAAATAATAATATACATAAAGCTACAAATATAGTACCCCAAGACCCAACTTGAGAAGTCAAAGCTCCTTGAGTAAGTTGTATTCCATCTAAACCAGGAGTTGTATATACTCCAGAAATTAATATTACAAAAGCTGTAGCAGAACATATTAATAATGTATCTGTAAAAACACCTAATGCTTGTATTAATCCTTGCTTTACAGGGTGTGATGTATGTGCTGTTGCTGCTGCATTTGGCGCGGAACCCATACCTGCTTCATTTGAGAATAAACCTCTTTTTATACCTTGCATCATAGCTACACCTATTGCACCACCAATAGCCTGGTTAAATCCAAATGCGCTACTAATTATTAAAGAAAATATTTGTGGTATAATAGTTATATTTTTTACTACTATGAATGCTGCTACTGCTACATATGCTATAGCCATAAAAGGAATTATAAGTTCTGCAACTTTAGCTATTCTCTTTAAGCCCCCAAATATTACTACAGCCGTTAAAACAGTTATTATTATCCCCATAGTAATTTTACTTAAACCAAAAGCTTGATTAAAAGCAAGAGCTATAGTATTAGATTGAACAGAGTTAAATACTAGTCCAAAACATAAAGTTATAAGTATTGAAAATGTTATACCCATCCATTTTTTATTTAAAGCTTTTTCCATATAATATGCAGGGCCACCTCTAAAGTTATCCCCATCTTTTATTTTATATATTTGTGCTAATGTACTTTCTACAAATGCTGATGCTGATCCTATAATTGCTATTAACCACATCCAAAATACAGCACCTGGTCCTCCTACTGCTATTGCAAGAGCAACTCCAGCTAAGTTACCTGTACCTACCCTTGAAGCAGTTGACATACAAAATGCTTGAAATGAAGATACCCCTTTTTTACCATCTTTATTGACTGCGCCTTCTGTAAGAAGCATTATCATCTCTTTAATCATTCTAAACTGAACAAATCTAGTTCTAAATGTAAAATAAATACCTACACCAATTAACATTACTATTAAAATATAAGACCATAAAACATTATTTAGTGTTCCAACAACACTATTTAGTAAATTTCCCATTCCATATCCTCCTTTTTCTTATTTTTCAATTAAATAGATAAATGCAACCTGCATTATAAAAAATTCATTTTTTAAACTAAATTCATCATTTTTCCTTATTTATCTGTCGACTTTTACAGTATACAAAAAATAATTATTCATTTCAATACAAATTTACGAATTTTTTATATAATAAGTAAAATTCATGCAATTACCTTAATTTTATTACTTAAATTAATAGTATAGTTTTAATTTAAAAATTAAAGAAATTAGTAAAATAACTCATATATTACTTTAAATTATTAAATTAAATAAAAATAAGCCTTTTTACCATTGGCAAAAAGGCTTATTTTTAACTTTATTTATTTTCTTTTAATAAATCTCTGATTTCTTCAAGTAGAACTTCAATTTTTGGTGCTTCTTCTACTGTTACAACTTTTTCTTCTTCTTCTTTTTTACTTTTTAATTTACTTATTACTTTAATAAATAAAAATATACAAAATGCGATAATTAAAAAATCAAACGTAGTTTGTAAAAATTTACCATAGTAAATAGCTAATTCATTAGTTGTTCCTACTGCTGGCGTTATAACTACTTTTAAATCTGCAAAATTAACTTTTCCTATTATTAAACCTACCAAAGGCATTATAATATCATTTACAAGACTTGTTACTATTTTACCAAAAGCACCACCTATTATAACCCCTACTGCTAAATCAATAACATTACCTTTGACAGCAAAATCTCTAAATTCTTTAATCATTTCTTTCAAAATATTTACCTCCAAGACTAATTATTTTTATTGTTCATTTACTTTTATTTCTTCATTATTAATTTTTTTATCATTTCTAGTATTTAAAAATACACCTGCCGCTATAAATAATCCAGCAAATATTTTTATGAAACTTATGCTTTCTTTTAGTATAAAGAATGCTAATATCATAGAAAATACCGGTACTAAGTTTACATATAAAGATGTTTTACTTGGACCAATTTTTTTAATTGATATTTGTTGAATCAGATATCCTCCTACAGATGCAAATACAGACATATAAATTACAGATACCCATCCTATTGCCGTTGTATTAGGTATATATACCCAAGGTTTTTCCATTATAACAAATGGTATTAAAACTATGACGCAAACTAAAAATGCATAACTAGTTATTTTTATTGGACTATAATTATATGATGCCTTTTTTGAGATAACAGCATAAGAAGCCCAACATATAGCAGCTATTATCATAAGCAAATCACCAAAATTCAATTTAAAATTTAATAATACACTGAAGTCCCCATTAGTTATTATAAGTATCACTCCAAAAAATGATACTAGTATAGATAATACATTTTTAGTTTTTATCTTTTCCTTTAAAAATATTATCGCTAAAATAGTTGTTATTATTGGGTTAGTAGCATTTATTAACGAAGAATTCGTAGCAGTTGTGTATTTAAGTGCTGAAAAGAAAAACACATGATACCCTACCATTCCAACAATTCCAAGCGCTATAAATATAGGTAAATCTTTTTTGGATATTTTCCAATCTTTCTCTTTTTTTATCATTATTGCAAATATTAATATAGTAGCAAATAAAAATCTAAAGAAAGTGAGGGAGAAAACTGGAAATTCACCTACAGAGAACTTACCTGCAATAAATGCTCCTGCCCAAAATATAGTTGCCATAACCATAAGATACTTATCAATATTTATTTTCATATAATCCCCCCTTCGTATAAAATCCCAATTGTTTTTAATTATATTAAGTTATCAAAAATAAAGAAACACACATTTTACTGTGTATCTCCTTAATTCTATATCTAATTAGTTTTTTTGTCATTATTTTTATTATTTTCTTTTTTATCTTCTTTCTTAACTTCTTTTTCTTCTTTTTTAATTTCTTTTTCTTCTTTCTTAACTTCTTTTTCTTCTTTTTTAATTTCTTTTTCTTCTTTCTTAACTTCTTTTTCTTCTTTCTTAATTTCTTTTTCTTCTTTTTTAACTTCTTTTTCTTCTTTTTTATTCTTATTTCCTGTATTTACATTATTAATTTCAATTATAATTTTATTTTTAGTATTATTTTTATCATTATTCTTCTTATTATTTTTTTCATCTTCCTTAACATCAATTAAACTAACCTTAGAAATTTCATTA
>NZ_JCANUR010000010.1:0-106505 GCF_059569055.1 Sporacetigenium mesophilum DSM 16796
AAGGCCCATTGGTCAAGCGGTCAAGACACCGCCCTTTCACGGCGGTAACAGGGGTTCGATTCCCCTATGGGTCACCAAAATTTGGGATTATAGCTCAGCTGGGAGAGCACCTGCCTTACAAGCAGGGGGTCACAGGTTCGAGCCCTGTTAATCCCACCATTTGCGGCCTGGTAGTTCAGTTGGTTAGAATGCCAGCCTGTCACGCTGGAGGTCGAGGGTTCGAGTCCCTTCCAGGTCGCCAAAAATGCGGGAGTAGTTCAGTGGTAGAGCGCAACCTTGCCAAGGTTGAAGTCGCGAGTTCGAATCTCGTCTCCCGCTCCAATTATATGTGCCTGTAGCTCAGCTGTATAGAGCAACGCCATTCTAAGGCATGTGTCCGGGTTCGAATTCCTGCCGGCACGCCAGTAAAAAAGAGTTTCACTCATGTGAAACTCTTTTTTAATTACAAGGATATTATAATTTATCCGGTATATGGATAAGTTATAATATCGAACTGATAGATTTGAGCAACGGACCTGTTTTTCAAGGTTGTTAGCGACATGAGCGAAGTTAATTTTTTAATTACTAAGAAATTACAGGCTATTTCATTTGTAAATAATAAATTTTAAATAAATTGAATTTAGTATTGTAATTATATTATAATATTTAATATATGTGTTAAATAGATATAAAACAGGAGGATTAAAAAGTGTCTAATATAAATGCCATTTGGTATGATTTAACAAGTCTTATATTCAATATGGGTATAACAGACATTATAGATATCGCTATTGTATGTTATATTTGTTATAAAATATTTATGTTTATAAAGGATACAAGAGCCGAGCAGGTTTTAAAAGGAATGTTATTTTTACTTGTAACTACAAAGGCAAGTGAAATTTTACAACTGCACACTTTGAATTGGATATTAGTATATACTCTAGAGGTGGGAGTTATAGCATTTTTAATTATATTCCAGCCGGAATTAAGAGCAGGACTTGAACATATAGGTAGAACACGATTTAGCTTTATAGGAAAGAATAGTATTAGTATCTCAGAGGATGAGTTAAAACAAAATATTGAAGAAATGGTAGAAGCGATATACTCTCTTTCAAGACAAAAGATAGGAGCCTTAATAGTTATAGAGAGAGAAACAAAGATAGGTGAAATAATTAACACAGGAACAATAATAGACGGAGAGATATCTACACAGTTGCTTATAAATATATTCATACCGAATACGCCTTTACATGATGGAGCAGTAGTAATAAGAGGTGATAAGATAAAGGCAGCGGCTTGTTTCTTACCATTAACTGAAAGTAAAGACTTAAGCAAAGACCTTGGCACTAGACATAGAGCTGCAATAGGGATAAGCGAAATATCTGATTGTTTAGCTCTTACAGTATCAGAAGAGACAGGTGCGGTATCTGTTGCTAAATCAGGCAAACTATATAGAAATTTATCTAAAGAAAGATTAACAAATATATTACGTAGTAATCTGAAATTTAACGATGAAAAAAGTTTTTTCAAAGGTGGTATATTTAAATGATAAATAAATTAAAACATAATACACGTATAAAGATAATATCTTTATTCAGTGCAGTAGTTTTATGGTTGTATGTTATGACTGTTGTAGATCCTGTTATAGTTCAATCATACAAAGATGTATCTGTTAATATAACTAATATGGATGATATAAAAAATAATAATTTATCCATATACTCTACTTCAGATCTAAATACGGACATATACATAAAAGGCAGAATGTCATCACTAAAAAGAATAAAGAAATCAGATATATATATACATGGAAATGTAGACCAGCCAAAAGATGGGAAAAACATTGTGGATCTAAAAGCGGATTTACCTAATGGAGCAACTTATCAACTTAATCCACAAATGATAACTGTAGATTTAGAAAAGGAAATTAGTATTAATAAAGAGATAGAAATAAAAGTAGAAGGAAAAATGGCTAATGAAATAGGTGATATACAAACTAGTAAGAGAACTACACGTGTATCTGGGCCTAAAAGTTTAGTTTCAAAGGTTGATAAAGTAGTAGGAGTTTTAAAGGTAGAAGACAAAGTAGAAAAAATTTCGTCTAAGGTATACATAAAAGCAGTAGACATATATGGAAAAGAAATAAAAAATATAGATATACAAGATTATTCTATTATAGTTGATGCAACTGTGTTGAAATCAAAACAAGTAGCAGTAAATATAAAACTTGATGGAAATTTACCTGATGGATATGAATTAAAGGAATATAAATTAAGTCAACAAAATATACAAATAAGAGGCAAAGAAGATGTTTTAGCTGAAATCGATGCTATAAATACAGAGCCAATAAACTTAAATAATATTTCTAAAGATACTAATATAGATATAAAATTACAATTGCCAAAGGGAGTTTTGTCAAATAGTAAATATATATCTGTGAATATAGATATATCTAAAGACATGACTAATACATTTGAGATACCTAAAGGGGATGTTTCTTTTATAAATAATAGTGGAAATATAGCTACAAGTAAAAATAATCTTCCAGATAAGATAAAGGTAACTATAACCTACTCAGATGAAATAGAAAGGTTAAATAGTAGTGATATAAAACTATATGTTGACCTAGCAGATAATTCCATAGGAGATAATAAGTATAAAATAAAGTACAATATACCATATGAGTTAAATAAAATAAATATAGAGCCTGAAAACGTTACGATAGTTCAATAATAGACAAGTAACCTTAAGATGCGACAAAAAAGGGATTCAAAATATGTCCTTTTGTGTTGCATCTTTTTTGATTTAGGTATATTATAGAGGTATAAAGTATACAGAAAAAAAGAAAACTATTAAAGAGGGAATAATGATGAAAAGGGAATATGTTTTAGTTATAAACCCAGGATCGACATCTACAAAAGTATCACTATTCAAATCTTCAGAAAACGTTATTCAAGAAAATATAAATCACTCTTCTGAAGAAATCTCAAAATATGAAAAAATATACGATCAACTAGATATGAGAAGAAATACCATATTGGAATGGATCAATGAAAAAGGTTATTCTATATCACAGTTAATTGCTGTTGTTGGTAGAGGTGGTCTTTTAAGATCTATGCCAGGGGGAACATATAAAGTTACAGAAAAAATGTTAGATGATTTAAAAATAGGTGTACAAGGTGAACATGCTTCAAACCTAGGAGGATTAATAGCAAAATCAATAGGAGATCTAGAGAATATAGAAAGTTATATAGTAGATCCTGTTGCTGTTGATGAATTTGAAGATGTTGCTAGAATATCAGGAATACCTGATATAGAAAGAAAATCATTAGGACATGCACTTAATATAAAAGCAGTCGGAAGAAGAGTAGCCCAATCACTGGGGGAAGACTTTGATAATATAAATATGATAGTTGCACATTTAGGTGGGGGCATAAGTATAGCGCCTCTTAAAAATGGCAAGGCAATAGATTATAACAATGCAAATGAAATGGGTCCATTTTCTCCAGAAAGAACTGGCGGATTACCTGTTGGAGACTTAACTAAATTGTGTTTTAGTGGAAAATATACAGAAAAAGAAATAAAATCAAAGCTAAGAGGTAAAGGCGGTCTTACAGCATATCTAGGCACTAATGACGCAAGAGAAGTCATGAAAATGATAGAAGATGGAGATAATAATGCAGAATTAGTATTTAATGCTATGGGATATCAAATAGGAAAAGAAATTGGTGCTATGGCTACAGTGTTAAACGGAGAAGCTAAAGCAATCGTTATAACAGGTGGACTTGCCTATTCAGAATATTTAACTAATTATATAAAGAATATGGTAGAGTTTATAGCTCCAGTCTACATAGAGCCTGGTGAAGATGAAATGAGAGCATTAAACGAAGGTGCTCTTAGAGTCATAAATAATGAAGAAATAGCCAAAATATATGAACATGAGGTGAGACTGTAATGAAAAGTTTTTCAGAGGTAATAAAATTTGCAAGAGAAAGAGGCCCTAAAACTATATCAGTAGCTTGTTCTCAAGATAAAGAAGTTTTAATGGCTGTAGAAATGGCTAGAAAAGAAGGAATAGCTAATGCTATATTAGTTGGAGATATAGAGAAAACTAAAGAAATAGCTAATGAAATAGGTATAGATCTAAATAACTACGAGTTAATAGAGGAAAAAGACTTAGCATTAGCATCTAGAAAAGCTGTTGAACTAGTATCTACTGGTAAGGCTCATATGGTTATGAAGGGGCTTGTTGATACATCTATAATATTAAAGGCTGTATTAGATAAAGAAATAGGACTTAGAACAGGTAGTGTACTAAGTCATGTTGCTGTGTTTGATGTGCCAGGATATGATAGACTGTTCTTTGTAACTGATGCAGCAATGAACCTAGCTCCAGACTTACAAGCTAAAAAACTAATAATTGAAAATGCTTGTCAAATAGCCAATGCATTAGATATAGAAGAACCAAAAGTAGCTGTTATATGTGCTAAGGAAAAAGTTAATCCTAAAATGCCTGACACAGTAGATGCAAAAGCATTAGAAGATATGTGTAATTCAGGAGAAATAAAAGGATGCTTAGTTGGTGGTCCATTTGCCTTAGACAATGCTGTATCAGTAGAAGCGGCTAAACATAAGGGAATAGATCATCCAGTTGCAGGTAAGGCAGATATACTTTTAGCTCCAGATATAGAAGCTGGAAATATATTATACAAATCAATGGTATTCTTTGGTAACTCTAAAAATGCAGGAGTTATAGTTGGTGCAAAAGCTCCAATAATATTAACATCTAGAGCAGATAATGAAGAAACAAAACTAAACTCTATAGCACTAGGCGTATTAATTGCGGCTAAGGCTACAAACTAATATATTCAACGGGAGGAAACACCAATATGAAAGATGTATTCAGAATACTTACTATTAACCCAGGTTCGACTTCTACTAAAATAGCTGTATATGACAACGAAACAGAAGTATTTGAAAAAACTTTAAGACATTCAGCAGAAGAAATAGGTCAATATGCTAAAATAGCAGATCAATTTGAGTTCAGAAAAAATGTTATAGAAGATGCTTTAAATGAAGCTAATATCAAAGCAGAAGAATTAGATGCTGTTGTTGGTAGAGGTGGACTTTTAAGACCTATAAAGGGTGGAACTTATGCAGTAAGCAAAAACATGACGCATGATTTAATGGAAGGACCAAGAGAACATGCTTCTAACTTAGGTGGGGTAATAGCTAAAGAAATAGCTGATTCAGTTAATATACCATCATATATAGTAGATCCAGTTGTTGTAGATGAATTAAGTGATGTAGCTAGAATATCTGGTATGCCAGAACTAGAAAGAGTTAGTATATTCCACGCATTAAACCAAAAAGCAATTGCAAGAAGAGCAGCTAAGGAAATGGGAAAATCATATGCTGAATCTAACTTTGTAGTAGCTCACTTAGGTGGTGGTGTATCTGTTGGTGCACATGAAAATGGAAGAGTTGTAGAAGTTGCAAATGCATTAGATGGTGAAGGACCATTCTCTCCAGAAAGAAGTGGAGGACTTCCTGTTGGAGATTTAGCAAAAATGTGCTTTAGTGGAGAATACACGCTAGATGAAATAAAGAAGAAGATAACTGGTAAAGGTGGATTAGTAGCATACCTTGGAACTAGTGATGGTAGAGATGTAGAAGCTATGATAGAAGCAGGAGATAAAAAAGCTGAATTAGTTTATGAAGCTATGGCTTATCAAGTTGCAAAAGAAATAGGAGCTTGTGCTGCTGTACTAAAAGGTAATGTTGATGCTATATTAATAACTGGAGGAATATCTTACTCTAAGATGTTCGTAGACATGATAAAAGAAAGAGTAGCATTCATAGCAGACATAAAGGTATATCCAGGTGAAGATGAAATGTTAGCTTTAGCACAAGGTGGACTTAGAGTTCTTAAAGGTGAAGAAGAAGCTCAAATATATCCTGAAGCATAGGATTTAATATAAAAGACACACTTTAGTAGGTGATTATATGATAACTGATGATAAAAGAATAAGAATCATTACAGGACATTATGGAAGTGGAAAATCAGAATTTTCCATGAACTATATAACTAAATTAAGAGAATTAGTCGATGGCAAAGTTGCTATTGCAGATTTAGATGTAGTTAATGTATACTTTAGAACTAGAGAAAAAAGAGAACTTCTTGAGTCTAAAGGAATAACAGTAATAGATAGTTCAGTAAAGGCTTCAACTTTAGATCTTCCAGCAGTATCTCCTCAAATAGCATCTACAGCAGGTAACCCAAATTATAATTACCTAATGGATGTAGGTGGAGACTCTGTAGGAGCAAGGGTTCTTGGAAGATTCAGTAGTCATATAACAAATGAAGATTATGATATGTTCTTTGTAATCAATGCAAATAGAGAAGAAACTACTACACCTGAACAGGTAATAGAACATATAAGATCTATAGAAAATACTTCTAAGTTAAAGGTTACAGGACTTATAAATAATACACATCTTGTAAGAGAAACAACTATAGATGATGTATTAAAAGGACAAGAACTAGCTAAAAAAGTATCTAGCATGACAAACATACCAATAAAATATGTTGCATGTCTAGAAACTTTTATAGATAAATTACCTCAAAATATAGAGGGCCAAGTATTCCCTATAAAGTTATATATGAGGGATCCTTGGATGTAAGTAATATACTACTAATATATACTACTATAATAGTAAGGAGGTCTAGTAATGGCTAAAGGAAAAGTTACTTTCAATGAAGATATTTGTAAAGGTTGTGAGCTTTGTGTAGCTGTATGTCCAGTTAAAATAATATCTCTGGACAAAGAAAAGATGAACAAAAAAGGGTATAATCCTGCAACTGTAAAAGAAATGGACAAGTGTATAGCATGTCAAAGCTGTGCTTTAATGTGTCCAGATGTAGTTATAACAGTAGAAAAAATAGACTAATAGATAGGGGGAAAAAAAATGGCTAAGATATTAATGAAAGGTAACGAAGCTATAGGTAAAGCAGCTATAGAAGCTGGTTGTAAATATTTCTTCGGTTACCCAATAACACCTCAAAATGAATTACCTGAATATATGGCAAAGGAATTACCAAAGATAGACGGTGCTTTCGTTCAAGCTGAATCAGAAGTAGCTGCTATAAACATGGTTTATGGTGGTGCTGGTTCTGGAGCTAGAGTTATGACTTCATCATCTTCTCCTGGTATAGCCTTAAAGCAAGAAGGTATAACATATATAGCTGGTGCTGAACTTCCATGTGTTATAGTTAACATAATGAGAGGTGGGCCAGGACTTGGTGGAATACAACCATCACAAGCTGACTACTTTATGTCAACAAGAGGAGGAGGAAACGGAGACTACAGAACTCCAGTTTACGCTCCTGCTACAATTCAAGAAGCTGTTGATATGACTATGGAAGCTTTCAATGTTGCTGATTACTACAGAACTCCAGTTATGATAGTTGCTGATGGTATGATAGGACAAATGATGGAGCCAGTTGAATTTAATGCTCCAAAAGCTAGAAATTTAGAAGCAAAAACTTGGGCTACAACAGGTACTAAAGGAGAAAGAAAACCTAATGTAATAAACTCTTTATACTTAGATGCTCAACAATTAGAAGATCACAACATCAAATTAGATGCTAAATACAAAGAAATAGAAGCTAATGAAACTCAATACGAAATGTACCAAACTGAAGATGCTGAATTAGTATTTGTTGCATACGGAACTACTTCAAGAATAGTTAAAAATGCTGTTGTAGCATTAAGAGCAGAAGGAGTAAAAGCTGGTCTTATAAGACCTAAGACATTATGGCCATTCCCATGGAAAGCTTTTGATGAAATACCTGCAGCTAAAGACTTATTAACTGTAGAAATGAGTATGGGACAGATGATAGATGACGTTAAATTAGCTATCGCTGGAAAACTTCCAGTTCACTTCTTCGGTAGAACTGGTGGTATAATACCAACTCCAGACGAAATAGCTGATAAAGCTAAAGAAATAGTAAATGGGGGTGCTAAATAATGGCAGTTTTATTTCAAAAAACTCAAGGTTTAACAGATAAGCAAACTCACTACTGTCCAGGATGTACTCATGGTTTAATACACAGACTAGTAGGTGAAGTTTTAGAAGAACTAAACGTATTAGGTGATGCTATAGGAGTTGCTCCAGTTGGATGTTCAGTTTTAGCTTATGATTACTTCAACTGTGACATGCATGAAGCATCTCACGGTAGAGCACCAGCAGTTGCTACTGGTGTTAAGAGAGTTCACCCTGATAAAGTAGTATTTACTTATCAAGGAGATGGAGACTTAGCTTCTATTGGTATGGCTGAAATAGTTCATGCTGCTGCTAGAGGAGAAAAAATAACTACTATATTCGTAAACAATGCTATATATGGAATGACTGGTGGACAAATGGCTCCAACTACATTAGTTGGCCAAAAAGCTACTACAGCTCCTACTGGTAGAAATTTAGAAACTCAAGGTTCTCCAATAAAAGTATCTGAAATGTTATCTACTTTAGATAGAGCAGTATTTGTAGAAAGAGTTTCTGTTGATACACCAGCTAACGTAAGAAAAGCTAAAAAAGCTATAAAGAAAGCTTTTGAAGTTCAATTATCTGGATTAGGATTTGGTATAGTAGAAGTATTATCTACATGTCCAACTAACTGGGGTATGCATCCAGTAGATTCATTACAATGGTTAAGAGATAACATGATGCCTAAATACCCATTAGGAAATTTCAAAGATATTACTAATGAGGGGGCGAAATAATATGGCAGTTAATAAAGTTATATGTGCAGGATTTGGTGGACAAGGTGTAATGTCTATGGGCCAATTATTAACATATGCAGGTATGTTAGAAGGTAAAGAAGTTTCTTGGTTACCATCTTATGGACCAGAAATGCGTGGGGGAACAGCTAACTGTGCAGTTATAGTATCTGATACTCCAGTTGGATCTCCAGTTATAACTAATGATGCTACAAGCGCAGTAGTTATGAACTTACCTTCATTAATAAAATTCGAAAATGATGTAGTTGCTGGTGGTAATATATTAGTAAATACTTCATTAATAGAGCAAAAAGTTGAAAGAACTGACGTAACAGCTTACTATATACCAGCTAATGAATTAGCAGCTGAACTTGGAAACCCAAAAGTTGCTAACATGATTATGTTAGGTGCTTTCCTTGAAGTAAACAAAGCTGTAGAAACTGAATCAGTTTTAGACGCTTTCAAAAAAGTTTTCGGACCAAGCAAAGAAAAGTTTGTTCCATTAAACAGAGAAGCATTATTAAAAGGTGCTGAAGCTGTAAGAAAATAGTTAAATATAAAAGGCAATAACTCATTTGAGTTATTGCCTTTTTTTATATATTGTTAATATTTATACAAACTTTGCAAAGTAACTATATCATTGATTTATTCATAATATATATGGTATTATTACTAAGTATGATATTATGCATTGTTTCTTTTTTTGAAAGGAGATTTCTCAATGAGAAAATATTTTGGTACAGATGGAGTAAGAGGAATAGCTAATACTGAATTAACTTGCGACCTTGCATATAAATTAGGAAGAGCTGGTGGCTATGTTCTTTCAAAGGGAAAGAAAAACTTAAAGGTTGTAGTTGGAAAAGATACTAGAATATCAGGGGATATGTTAGAAGCTGCTCTTATAGCAGGGATAATGTCTGTAGGAGGCAATGTAGTGTGTGTTGGTGTAGCGCCTACTCCTGCCGTGGCTTATTTAACTAGACTATATGATGCTGATTGTGGTGTCGTTATATCTGCTTCTCATAATCCAGTAGAGTATAATGGAATAAAGTTCTTTAATAAAGATGGATATAAATTAGATGATGAAATAGAATTGAATATCGAAGAGTATATAGATAATTTAGATAAAATAGAATACTATCCCACTGGAAAAGAAGTCGGAACTAAGGTTTATAAGCACGATGCAATAAAAGACTATACAAACTTTTTAAAGTCAACAATAGATGTTGATTTCAGCAATTTAAAAGTGGTATTAGACTGTGCAAATGGAGCAGCTTATGAATCAGCTCCTATAATATTTGAAGAACTAGGAGCAAAGGTTATAGCAATAAATAATAATCCAGATGGGAATAATATAAATCTGAACTGTGGCTCAACTCATCCAAAAGGGTTACAAGAAGAAGTAATAAAAAATAATGCTGATATAGGTCTTGCATACGATGGAGATGCCGATAGATTAATTGCTGTAAATGAAAAGGGTCAAATTGTAGATGGAGACCATATAATGATATTGAGCGCATTATCTCTAAAAAAACAAAACAAATTGGCTAAGGATACTTTAGTTGTAACAGTTATGAGTAACATAGGACTTATTATAGCGGCAAAAGAGAATAATATAAATCTTGCAACAACATCAGTTGGAGACAGGTATGTATTAGAAGAAATGAAAAAAAGTGGTTATAATTTAGGAGGAGAACAATCAGGACATATGATATTCCTAGATTATAATACTACAGGAGATGGAATACTAAGTTCTCTGATATTATCATCAATAGTAGCTAAAGAAAATAAATCATTATCAGAATTAGCATCTATTATGACTAATTACCCACAGGTGTTAGTAAATGCTAAGATAAAAAGTGAAAATAAAGATAAGTATATGGATGATCCTGAAATAAAGGCTGAAATAGAAAGAATAGAGTCTTTATTATCTGGTGAAGGAAGAGTATTGATAAGACCATCAGGAACAGAACCATTAGTAAGAGTAATGTTAGAGGGTAAAGAGGAAGGTCAATTAAGAGAATTAGCTACAAATTTAGCTAATCTTATACACAGTAAATTATCTTAATGATAATAATAGTGAATACACTATAGGTGTGTATTCACATATAAGCGCCAGGACTTAAAATATATTATTTTAAGTTGACGAGGACAGAGTTAATCGAGTAATCGGCGGATGCTCTGCGGTGTTTTACCACCGATAAAGACTTCACAAATAATACAAGTGATTGTATGGACAAATGAAGTTGGGTAAACTGACCTTTTCTCTTTTATTATATAATAATTATATTTTGAGGAGGAAAAATTGATATGTGTGGAATAGTTGGATATGTAGGATTTAGAGAGGCTACAGAAGTTCTTATAGAAGGGCTTTCTAAGCTTGAGTATAGAGGATATGACTCAGCTGGAGTATCAATAAATAGAAATGAAGAATTAGAAGTTAGAAAATTTAAAGGAAGATTAGCTGTATTAGCAGATGACCTAATACAAAATCCTATTAAGGGTTGTTTAGGCATAGGTCATACTAGATGGGCAACTCACGGTGCACCTTCAGATGTTAACTCACATCCGCATTCAAATATGGCTGGAACAATATCTGTAGTTCACAATGGTATAATAGAAAACTATATGGAGTTAAAAGAAGAATTAATGGCTCAAGGAGTAATATTTAAATCACAAACAGATACAGAGGTTGTAGCTCACTTAGTGGATAAATATTATGAAGGAAACTTATTAGAGGCTGTATATAAGGCGCTAGATAAACTAAGAGGGGCTTATGCATTAGGTGTTATTTGTAAGGACAATCCAGATGAACTTATAGCGGTTAGAAAGGATAGCCCATTAGTAGTTGGACTTGGAGAAAATGAGAACTTTATAGCATCTGATATACCAGCGATATTAAAATATACTAGAAATGTATACTTCTTAGAAAATGGAGAAGTTGTTCATTTAACTAAAGAGAATGTAAAAGTATACAATGAAAATAGAGAAGAAGTTAATAAAGATGTATTTAAAGTAACTTGGGATGTTGAAGCAGCATCAAAGGGTGGATATCCTCATTTTATGTTAAAAGAAATATATGAACAACCAAGTGGAGTAAAAGAAACATTAATAAGAAGATTAGATGAAAACGAAAATATAAAATTAGATGATATAAAAATGTCAAAAGAAGATTTAGATAAAATAAATAAGGTTTATATAATTGCATGTGGTACAGCTTTCCATGCAGGTTTAGTTGGGAAATATGCAATAGAAAAATTTGCTAAGATACCAGTTATAACTGATATAGCATCAGAATTTAGATATAGAGATGCATTTGTAGATGAAAACACTTTAGTGATAGTTGTTAGCCAATCTGGAGAAACTGCAGATACTTTAGCAGCGCTAAGAGAAGCTAAAGATAAAGGTGCTAGAATATTAGCTGTGACTAACGTTGTTGGGTCTTCTATAGCTAGGGAATCACATGATGTATTCTATACTTGGGCAGGACCAGAAATATCAGTTGCATCTACAAAAGCATATACAACACAATTAGTTTCTTTATACATGATAGCTTTAGATTTCGCTATAAAGAAAGGAACTATTACAAAAGAATTCTATAGAGATATGATAAATAAACTAAAAGATATGCCTTCAAAAGTAGATGAGGTGTTAAAGTTAGATGAGTATCTAAAAGAAGTAGCAGAGTCTATAAAAGAAGCTAATAGTGCCTTTTATTTAGGAAGAGGTCTTGATTATAATATAGCTATGGAAGGTGCTCTAAAAATAAAAGAAATATCTTATATACATGCAGAAGCATTTGCAGCTGGAGAATTAAAACATGGAACAATAGCCTTAATAGAAAAAAATACTCCAGTTATAGCAATAGCTAGTCAAGAAAATTTATTTGAAAAAATGGTTTCAAACATGCAGGAAGTTAAAGCTAGAGGAGCTTATGTAATAGCAATTGCTCAAGAAGGAAATAAAGAAGTAGAAAATGCTGCGGACAAAGTAATATATATACCAAAAGTAGATGATATATTATCTAGTATATTAACTGTTATACCTCTTCAGCTGTTATCTTATCATGTGTCAGTTATAAGAGGCTGTGATGTAGATAAACCTAGAAATTTAGCAAAATCAGTAACAGTTGAATAATATTTTTAATAAGCAACAATAATATTAAGTTTATATAATATAAAATAATGTATAACCTCCTTAAAAGTGTCAATAATTAAAATATAATTATTGATTTTTAAGGGGGTATTTTCATGAAAAAGCTTTTTAGTATATCTATTGTGTTAATATTATTTTTCGGAATAATAAATTCTTATGCAGGCAATAGTGAAAATTACGGATATGATAATTTAATAAGTACATTTGAAAAGAGTAATTCAAAATTTAAATATTACAATATGAAGGCATCGATAAATATAGATAAAAATTTAAATTTACAAGAGATGAAAGATATAGCCATAAAATTAAATCAAGAATTGGGATTTAGTGAGGATAGTGTTAAGTGGGGTCAAATTACAGAAGAAGGACTAAATCAAATTTATGCTCAATCGGCTAAAGATAATATGAATATGTCAGTTATTATAGAAAATAATCCCAAAGAAAATAAAGGAGAATCTTATATAATAGTTGACATAAATGAAAATAAAGTATATAAAAATATAGTGGGCAATTATGCTAAGCTTCAAAAAAGCTTAGAAAAGTATTCAGACAAAGTAGATATATATACTTGTTTAATAGGAGAATACGATAAAAAAATAACTTTAAATATAAGTAATAATATAATTACAAATATATTAAACAATTTAAACGCAAAAGAGATAGAAAGAATAGAAGATGATAATTTTATGTCTATAACGGCATATAGCAAAAAGTTAAATGGAACAAACATACAATACCTTGGGAAAAAAGTTAATTTAAATATTGGAATGAGATACAGCGAATATGACCAGAAAACACTTATATACGTTGCGACTCCATTGATAAGACTAGATTACTAAGAAAGGAATGAAATTTATGGCTAAAATACTTGTAAAAAGAAGTAACCCACTTAAGGGTTCAGTTAAAATAGATGGTGCAAAAAATGCAGTTTTGCCTATAATAGCGGCTACTCTGTTAGCTAAAGGAACATCAACTATAAAAGGGGTTCCAGATTTAAAAGATGTACATGTTATATCTGATTTATTAAGACATCTAGGAGCTGAGGTAGAGTATAATGGCAATACTTTAACAGTAGATGCAACTAACTTAAATACATGTGAGGCTCCTTATGAGTTAGTAAGAAAGATGAGGGCTTCATTTTTAGTTATGGGTCCATTACTTGCTAGATTTAATAGTACAAAGGTATCTATGCCTGGAGGCTGTGCAATAGGTACTAGACCTATAGACCTACATCTAAAGGGATTTAAGGCTTTAGGTGCTGAGGTTATAATGGAACATGGATTTGTTGAAACAAAAACTGATAAACTTGTTGGAGCTAAATTATATTTAGACTTCCCTTCTGTTGGAGCTACGGAAAATATAATGATGGCAGCAACTTTAGCTGAGGGAACAACTATAATAGAGAATGTAGCAGAAGAACCAGAAATAGTAGACTTAGCAAATTTCTTAAATGAAATGGGAGCTAATATAAAAGGTGCAGGTACTAATACAATAAGAATAAAAGGTGTAAAAGAGCTAAAAGGAACTACGCATACAGTTATACCAGATAGAATAGAAGCTGCTACGTATATGGTTGCAGCAGCTATGACTAAAGGAGATATAACAATAGAAAATGTAATTCTAGAGCATTTAAAGCCGGTTATAGCAAAGTTAAAGGAAGCTGGTTGTGAAGTTATTGAAATGGAAAATAGCGTTAGGGTTATAGGGCCTGAAGTTATAAGACCAATAGATATAAAGACATTACCACATCCAGGGTTCCCAACAGATGTACAGGCACAATTTATGGCTATGTTAACTGTAGCTAATGGAACAGGTGTTGTAATAGAAACTGTTTTCGAAAATAGATTTATGCACGTTGCTGAATTCAATAGAATGGGAGCAGATATAAAGATTGAAGGAAGAAGTGCTGTAGTTCATGGAGTAAAACAACTACATGGTTCTAATGTAAATGCAACGGATTTAAGAGCAGGTGCTGCACTTATATTATGTGGGCTTTTAGCTGAAGGTGAAACTACAATTGGAGAAATATATCACATACAAAGAGGCTATGTAGATATAGATAAAAAAATTAGAGCATTAGGTGGAAATATAGAAATAATAGAAGACTAGAAATGTGATATTTTATTAGGGTTGTTCATATACTTTACTGATTAGAAACTATCTAAGGAGGAAAGTATATGAAGAACCCTTTATTAATTTTAGTATACTCAATAATAATTATGGTGGCTGTACCTATAATATTGAGTATAACCGTATATGATGATAAGGATGAATTTAAGATTAATACGAAAAGCCAGAAATCTAAAGAAGATACAGAATATGTAGAAAACAATATATATGAAAAAATAAATAAGGAATCTCCAAAAATAAAGGTTTATAATCATAAAGAAGGTAAAGTTGAGACTATAGATATAGAAGAATACTTATATAGTGTAGTTGCAGGTGAAATGCCTTCAGATTTTGATGAAGAAGCTCTAAAGGCTCAAGCAGTTGCAGCAAGAACATATGTATATTACAAAAAAGAACATAATTCAAACAAAGACCCTAAACATAAGGGCGCAGATGTTTGTACTGATTTCAATCATTGTCAAGAATTCCTAAGTGAAAAAGAATTGAAAAGAAGTCATGGGGACAAATGGATGAAAAATTCTTGGACAAAAATTAAGAAAGCTGTAAATGATACAAGAGGACAAATACTAGTGTATAATGATAAAGCTATATTGCCAATGTACTTTTCAACAGCAGCAGGAAAAACAGAAAATAGTGAAGAGGTATTTAGTAGCAAAGAGCCATATTTAAGATCTGTTGCAAGTCCATATGATAAATCATCACCTAAATATATATCTAATTTAAAAATAACTAAAAATGAATTTATAAAACATATAAAAAAATCATATAACATAAATTTATCTATTTCTACACTAAACTCTGATATAAAAATTCTAAAGAGAACAGAGGGCGGTTCTGTAGAGAAGATAAAAATAGGAGAAAAACAAATAAGTGGAAGAGATATGAGAAATCTATTTAAATTAAATTCTACTAATTTTGATATAAGCATAAAAAGTGATTATATAGATATTTTAGTTAAGGGCTATGGACATGGTGTTGGAATGAGCCAATGGGGAGCTGATGGAATGGCTGATGCAGGCTATGAATATTATAAGATACTTAAACACTACTACACTGGAGCAGACATAGAAGATAAATATTAAGAGTAATATCATATAAAATGGAAAAGTATTAATACTTTTCCATTTTTTTATGAAAAATATTTATAAAATGTATAAAAATAGAAAAAAAAGTACACAATACAAATGTAGAAATACATATGGAGGTGTAGTATGAAAAACAAAAAAATACTAGAGAGAGATGGGTTTTATTTAGCTCTATTTTTATGCGTATGTCTAGTGGCTGTAGGTGCCGTTTGGGTTACTAAGAATAGCATAGACGATTTAGCTACAAATGGTTTTGTAAACTATAGTAATGGTGAATTAGCAAAAGGTGATGATGAAGTACATCTAATTAAGGAAAAAGATAAGTCAGTTCCAACTACAACTAATTCAGATCAAAACCTAGCAAAAGCGAAAGAGCAAAAAGCTAAGGAAAGTACAGAAGTAGCAAAAAGAACAATGCCTGTTCAAGGTGAAGTTACAAAAGAATATGCTGAAAAAATACCTAGTTACAATAAAACATTAGACCAATGGGAAATACATAAAGCAGTAGATATACAAGCAAAAGCTGGGTCAACTGTTAAATCTATAGCAAGCGGAAAGATTATAGATGTATCTAACGACGATAAGTATGGCACAACTGTAAAAATAGAATCTGCCAATAAAACAGTTTTAACTTATAGTAACTTAGATAAAAATGTTGATGCTAAAGTTAATCAAACTGTAAAAGCAGGAGATGCTATAGGAAAAATAGGAAATACTTCTACAGTTGAAAGTGCTGAGGGAGCACATCTTCATTTAGAAGCGTTTAAAGATGGAAAATCTATAAATCCAATGAATTTAATGAAATAACTTTTTAGAACAGACTTGATCAATTTTGATCAAGTCTGTTCTATTTTTTTTAGAAATCTCATATATATGATTAAGGAAATATGTAAGGGGGGGGAAGAATTGAGATCCCATATAGAAGAAAGAGCTATAGTTGTTGCAAAATATATACTAGAGAAAGAAACAACTGTTAGACAGACAGCAAAAACCTTTGGGGTAAGCAAAAGCACTATACATAAAGATGTAACTGAGCGATTAGAGGAAATAAATCCATCCTTAGCAAAAGAAGTGAAGATGGTTTTAGAAAAAAATAAATCTGAACGTCACTTAAGAGGCGGAATGGCTACAAAATTAAAGTATGAAGTTAAGGATCAAAAAGATGTAGGTTAATAATACCTACATTTTTTTCTTGACTAAAGTTCGATTTTTGTATATTTTTGTAGGTAGGGCTATTATAAGTAAATAACTAAGTGTAGTTCATATAGATTATAAACAGAAGATGAGGAGTTGGGATTAATGGCGAGAGCTGATATAGGTATAGACCTGGGCACAGCTAATGTTCTTGTTTATGTTGGTGGCAAAGGAATAGTTTTAACAGAACCGTCTGTAGTTGCCATAGAAACAAGGAGTAATTCAGTATTAGCAGTTGGAGAAGATGCTAGAAGAATGATAGGTAGAACTCCAGGTAATATAGTTGCTATAAGACCGTTAAAAGATGGGGTTATATCAGATTATGATATTACAGAAAAGATGTTAAAGCATTTTGTTGACAAAGTAGTAGACAAAAAAGGTTTTGGAAGATTTTTCATGCCTAGAGTTATGGTGTGTGTGCCATCAGGAGTTACTGAAGTAGAAAAAAGGGCTGTGGAAGAAGCTACAAGACAAGCTGGAGCTAGAGAGGTATATATTATAGAAGAACCTATAGCTGCAGCCATCGGGGCAGGTGTAGATATAGCACAGCCAGATGGAAATATGGTAATAGATATAGGTGGAGGAACTGCTGATATAGCTGTAATATCTCTAGGAGGTATAGTTGTAAGTGAATCTATAAAAATGGGTGGAGATAAATTTGACGAGGCTATAGTAAGATATATGAGAAAGCAACATAACTTACTAATAGGAGAAAGAACTGCAGAACAAGTAAAATTAAAAATAGGAACAGCATTCCCTAGAGAAGAAGAAGAGTTTATGAGTGTAAGTGGTAGAAACTTAGTTAAAGGACTTCCTGAAACTATACAAATAAGCTCTACAGAGGTGCTAGAAGCATTAAAAGAAAGTGTTGAGCAAATAGCTACAACTGCTCATGCAGTTCTAGAAAAAACACCACCTGAGCTAGGAGCAGATATAAGCGATAGAGGTATAATAATGACAGGTGGGGGAGCTTTATTATATGGCTTGGACAAACTTATAGAACAAAGAACTGGAGTTAAAGTACACATTGCTGATGATCCTCTATCTTGTGTTGCAAAAGGTACTGGAGAAGCTTTAAAATCATTAAAATTATTGGAAACAGGAGGAACTATTCCTTTTAGAAAGAATAGATAATATACGAAAAGAAAAAGGGAGGGTAATTATGCTAAATATTGATCAAATAAAGGAATTAATACCTCACAGATATCCGTTTTTATTAGTAGATAAAGTAGTTGAATTAGATCCAGGAAAAAAGGCTATTGGTATAAAAAATGTTACAGCTAATGAACCGTTTTTCCAAGGTCACTTCCCTAGTTATCCACTAATGCCAGGAGTTTTAATAGTAGAGGCCATGGCACAAGTAGGAGCAGTTGCAATGATGTCTATGGAAGAAAATAAGGGTAAATTAGGAGTATTTGCAGGAATAGACGGTGTTAGATTTAAAAGAGAAGTAAGACCTGGAGATACATTGAGAATGGAAGTTGAATTAAATTCATTTAGAAGAAGTATTGGAAAAGCTAGTGCCAGTGCATATGTAGGTGAAGAATTAGTTTGTAGTGGAGAATTAATGTTTGCATTAGTTGAAAAACAAAAATAAATTTCAAATCAAAAGTCCCAATAAATTATTGGGACTTTTTTATTAAGGGGGTAATAGCCTCTATGTTGCAAGTATAGTTGATAAGGCAATTATCTCAGCTAGTTCAACTACAAAGCTCAGCCTTATATTGTTAAATGAAAACTTATTGTTTTCATCTATTTTATCAACTATACCAACTATAGAATAGTTACCTATTTCAGGAAGTTTTTTGCCAACACCTTTTCCAGGAAGTATAGGGCCTTCTCGTATTTGAATATTTCCTATATTGTCTTTTGATCCTAAACATGCATCTATAGCTAGAAAATTTCCATTTGGATACTTATTTTTTATATACTCTAAAGACTCAAATATATTTAACGCATGTATAGGTTTATCCAATGTACCATACACAGGATATTTAAAATCACTATTTTTTAGCATAGTTCCAACTAAAGGACCTAAAGCATCGCCTATGGCCCTATCAGTTCCTATACAAACGATTATTGTATTTTCTTTTATTATATTTTTTAAAACTTCACTAAGATTTTGTATGACATTCTCTTCTTTATAATTCGTTTTAACTAGATACATCGATACACCCCCTTACCTAAAATATATGAAATTATAGGTGAAAAAAGACCTATACCCACTCTAGTTAGTAATTTTTAAGCAATTACTAGTTTACTTAATCATATAATTAAAATATATAAAGGATGTAGCAAGGGAGGTATAAAATTTGAAATATATACTACTTATGATAATGTCATCTGTACCTGTTATAGAGCTTAGAGGAGCTATACCGGTAGGAATATCATGGGGGCTAAATTTTGGTTATGTGTACATATGTTGTGTTATAGGATCCACACTTATATCAATACCATTAATTATAACTTTCAGACAGATTTTACATGGGATAAAAAGACATAAAAAGATGTATAAGCTAGGAAATTTTATAGACAATAAAATAAATAGAAGAATGGAAAAAATGAAAAACGTAACTATATTAGGTATTGTATTATTTGTAGGAATACCACTTCCTACTACAGGGGCTTGGACTGCAGCGGCAATAGCATCTATACTAAGAATGAGAATTAGAGATGCGCTACTTGGGATATTTCTAGGAAATATGCTCTCAGGCTTAATAGTATCAGCTATATCTTTAAAGATTATATAATACATTTTATAAAAAGTTGATAAATAGTAAAAAAAATGTTGACATATAATAAATAAAATAGTAATATAATTTTTGTACTAAAAACTTATTAAATCTTAATTACCTTATTAAGAGCGGCGGAGGGATAGGCCCTATGAAGCCCAGCAACCACCCTATTGGGAAATGGTGCTAAATCCTACAGAATTTTATTCTGGAAGATGAGGTTAGTTAATTAACTATGTAATTAACCTCTTTATTTTTAAAGAGGTTTTTTTATTAGAAAAAATCGCAATGCATAGAAATAAAACGTAATAATTGTCAATAATATAGTAGAGACTATAGATAGTATAAATCTATAATTTATATACATAAGAGGAGGAACAAAAAATGGCAAGACACTTATTTACATCAGAATCAGTTACAGAGGGACATCCAGACAAAATATGCGATCAAATATCAGATTCTATATTAGACGCATTATTAGCAAAAGATCCTCAAGCCAGAGTTGCATGTGAGACTACAGTTACTACAGGGCTTGTATTAGTAGCAGGAGAAATATCTACTTCAGCATATGTTGATATACCAAAATTAGTAAGAAGTACAATAGAAGATATAGGATATACTAGAGCTAAATACGGATTTGACGCTGATACTTGTGCCGTAATAACTTCTATAGACGAGCAATCTTCTGATATAGCTATGGGTGTAGACGAAGCTCTAGAAAGTAAAAAAGGCGAAGATACAGATGCAGATCTAGAAAATGTAGGAGCAGGGGATCAAGGTATAATGTTTGGTTTCGCATGTAATGAAACAGAAGAATTAATGCCTTTACCAATATCTTTAGCTCACAAACTTGCTAGAAGACTAACAGAAGTTAGAAAAAATGGAATGTTAGATTATCTAAGACCAGATGGAAAAACTCAAGTTACTGTTGAATATGAAGATGGCAAGCCAGTTAGAGTACACACTGTTTTAATATCTACTCAACATAGCCCAGAAGTAGATAATAAAACAATAGAAAGAGATTTAAGAGATCACGTAATAAGTAAAGTAGTACCAAATAACTTAATGGATTCTGAAACTAAAGTATATATAAACCCAACAGGAAGATTCGTTATAGGTGGACCTCAAGGTGATACTGGTTTAACAGGAAGAAAGATAATAGTAGATACTTACGGTGGATATGCTAGACACGGCGGTGGAGCATTCTCAGGAAAAGATGCAACAAAGGTTGATAGATCTGCTGCTTATGCTGCAAGATATGTTGCTAAAAACATAGTAGCTTCTGGCCTTGCTGATAAGTGTGAAATAGAATTAGCTTATGCTATAGGTGTTGCACAACCTCTATCTATACTAGTTGAAACTTTTGGAACTGGAAAAGTTAGTGAAGAAAAATTAGTAGAATTAGTTAAGAAACATTTTGACTTAAGACCAGGTGCAATAATAAGAGACTTAGATTTAAAGAGACCTATCTATAGAAAAATTGCAGCTTATGGCCACTTTGGTAGAACTGATGTAGATTTAACATGGGAAAGAACAGATAAAGCTGATATATTAAGAAAAGAAGCTTTAGGTGAATAATATAAATTATTTAAGGCCCTGTATATTATACAGGGCTTTATTTTATGTTAATATACCTGTATAATAGTTACAAATTATGTAAATTATAACCTTATCACTAAGATGGTAGGAGAATCGGTATGGAAAAATTGCAGGGAACTATAAGTGATATAATATTTAAGAACGAAGAAAATGGATATACAATAGCAAATTTAACAAATGAAAACGATGAAGTTACAATAGTAGGTTGTATGCCTACGTTGACAATAGGTGAAAGCATAGAAATAGAAGGAAAATGGACAAGTCATAAGTTGTATGGCTTACAATTTGAAGTAGATAATTTTATTCCAATTATTCCCTCATCAGTAGATGGCATATATGCTTATTTAACATCTGGTATGATAAAAGGCATAGGGGATAAAATGGCAAAAAAGATAATAGAAAAGTTTGGAATACATACTATAGAAATAATACAAAATAATCCAGAAAGATTACAAGAAGTAGAAGGTATAGGAGAGAAGAAAGTAGATCAAATAGTAAAAGGTTTCGAGGAGAATAGAGAATTAAGAAATTTAATAATTCAATTATCCAAATATGGGATAAGTCCTAATTATTGCTTAAAAATATATAAAAAATATAAATCTAAGTCTATTCAAATAATACATGAAAATCCATATAAACTAGCAGAAGATGTAAGAGGAATAGGATTTAAATTAGCTGATAATATAGCATCAAAAATTGGAATAGATAAATACTCGGAAGATAGAATAGCCCAAGGTATAATATATACGTTAAATCACGCTCTTACAAATGGGCATACATATTTACCTAAAAGCTTGTTGATAAATGAAGCTAGTCAACTTTTAAGTATAGAAAAAGGATATATAGAAGAAGGGATATTGAAATTAGCTTTAGATCAAAAAATACAAATTGAAAAAAATCTTACAGAAGATATTATATATTTAATACCGTATTATATATCAGAAAATGGAGTATGCAAACAACTTATAAGGTTATCTCAATTCGAATTTGAAAACTTAGATATATGTATAGATAAGGAAATAATAAATTTAGAGGAAAAAAATAATATAAAATTAGCGCAAAATCAATATATGGCTGTTGAACAGGCTATACATAATGGAGTTATGGTTATAACAGGAGGGCCTGGAACAGGAAAAACAACAACTATTAATACAATAATACAAATATTTGAAAATAATAATATGGAAGTTATTTTAGCTGCTCCTACAGGAAGGGCTGCTAAGAGAATGAGTGAAACATCTAATAAAGAAGCTAAAACTATACACAGATTATTAGAGATGGGATATTCTAATAATGATGAAGAGATGGTATTTATGAAAAGTGAAGATGACCCTATAGAAGCTGATGTAATAATTGTCGATGAAGTATCTATGGTAGATATAAATCTTATGTATAGTCTATTAAAGGCTATTAAACCTGGTACTAGAGTAATATTAGTTGGAGACAGTGACCAATTACCTTCAGTAGGTGCTGGAAACGTTCTAAAGGATATTATAGACTCTGATGTTATAAAGATAGTTAGACTAACAGAAATATTTAGACAAGCTCAGGAGAGTATGATAGTAGTAAATGCACATAGAATAAATGAAGGACAACCATTATTTTTAAATTCAAAAAATAAGGATTTTTATTTTATTCAAAAAGAAGATAATGAGAATATAATAAGTGAAATAATAGGCTTAGTAGATAAAAGGCTACCAGAATATTATAAGGTAGATAAAATAAGAGATATACAAATATTATCTCCTATGAGAAAAGGAGATTTAGGAGTTACAAATTTAAATATAGAATTACAAAAATATTTAAACCCACCTGGAAAATTTAAGACAGAAGAAAACTTTACAAGAAGAATACTTAGGGTTGGGGACAAGGTAATGCAAGTAAAAAATAACTATAATAAAAAATGGGAAAATGAAGACAAAAGTGAAACTGGAGAAGGCATATATAATGGAGATATAGGATATATATATCACATAGATAAGGAAAATAAAAATATATATGTAATATACGATGAAATTAAGATAGTTAATTATGATTATAATGAACTAGATGAAATAGAGCATAGCTTTTGTACTACTATACACAAAAGCCAGGGAAGTGAATTTCCAGTAGTTGTAATACCTATATCTTGGGCACCTCCTATGTTATTGAGTAGAAATTTATTATATACAGCTGTAACACGCGCTAAGAAATTAGTTATACTAGTAGGACAGACTAAGTATCTTGAATATATGATAAAAAATAACAAAACACATAATAGGTATTCTAACCTACATGGAAAGCTATCTAGATTTAAAAGAGAAGGGCTGTTGGTATCAAATTAAAAATGTAATAAGTATAATATTGGATTATATATATCCTAAAAATATAAAGTGTATATTATGTAATAATCCGATAGATAAAAATAACACTTACTCATTATGCAAAAGCTGTTTTGATAATATTTCTTTTATAAAAGATGGGTGTATAAAATGTGGAAAGCCTATTGAGAATAACGATAACATAAGTTCTATTGATGAATGTAGCTATTGTAGTGATAAGAGTTTTTACTTCGATAAGGCTATATCGTGTATAGAATATGATGAAATTACAAGTAAACTTATATATAACTTGAAGTACGGTAGAAAAACATATATATCTTATCATATGGCACAGATAATAAGAGATAAAATAGAGTATGAAAATATAAAATTTGATTATATATTATATGTTCCTCTTCACAAAAGCAGATATAAAAAACGTGGATTTAACCAATGCGAATTAATTGCCAAAAACTTGGAGAATCTTATTGATAAAAAAGCAGTCGATTGTTTATATAGAAAAAATAAGACTAAATACTTATCTAAACTAAGTAAAAGTGAAAGAAGCAAAGAATTAAGGGGTGCCTTTGAAGTAAAAAAAGGTATTCAAGATATATATAATAAAAATATATTATTAATAGATGATATATTTACAACGGGAAGTACTACAAATGAAATAAGTAAACTTCTAAAAAATAATAATGCTAATAATATATATGTATGTTGTGTATTAACTGGAAGAAATTTATATTGACATAAATATTAGATGCTATTAAAATAAGTAAGTGATGTTATAGGTCTGTGGTTGAAAGTCCATGCCAGTCGCAGGCAAAAGGACCCACGTAAGTTAATTTAAAAATTGAGTTAATGAGCATGGTGCGGCTTAGAAGTAAGTCCTGCCGATATAAAATCGAGAGGGTTAATAGTGCGGCAACCCCAAGCGAAATCCCCAGCAGGCGAGTGTGGGGGCAAAGATCAGGTCAGCTATAATATCCAAAAGGTACCTTAACAGGTGCTTTTTTTTTTCAACAAAAAACAACAAATAATTAACATAAATGTGTTTAATTTGTGGATAAATGTATATAAACATAAATAGCTACAGATATTGAAATTTTAAGTTATTAACAAAGTTATACACATTATCCACATTTTTCATCAATATAACTTTTAAATTATTAACAATGCTAATTAACAAAAATTAATAAAATATATAGAGAATATAAATCTTACAAAAGTTAAAAATAAAAATTAAAGGAATGACTATGTTTTTATAGAAATAATTATAAAGCATAAACTTTCATACTATATTAAATCGAAATATTAGTTTAAAAGGTAATATCTGTGGTATATAATAACTGAAGGGAGATGTTGTTATGAATCTAATTATATCTGGAAAACAATTAGAAGTAACAGATAGTATAAGAAATGCAATAGAAGAAAAATTAGGAGGAATAGAGCAATACCTTCATCCTGAAACTCAAGTTAAAGTCACAGTAAGTGCTAAAAAAGCTAGACAATCAATAGAGGTTACGATATTTCCTATAAGTGGACCAATATTAAGAGCAGAAGATAGACAAGAAAATCTATATGCAGCTATAGATATAGTACATGACAAGCTTTATAAACAAATAAGAAAGTATAAAACAAAAATGCTAAATAAACATCAAGACCATAGAAGTATAAGATATGGAAATGTAGAAGAATTAGGCGAATTTAAAGATATGGATGATGATAGCTATCACAATACAGATGAAGAATCAATGAATATAGTTATAGAGAGAAGAAAGAAATTCGATATGAAGCCTATGAGCTCAGAAGAAGCTGTGCTTCAAATGGAGCTTTTAGGGCATAATTTCTATATGTTTAGAAATATGGATACAGATGAAATAAGTACTGTATATAAGCGTGAAATTGGTGGATATGGTCTTATAGAGCATGAATAATTTTTGCAAAAGCTACTGATTATATAATCAGTAGCTTTTTTAATTACAAGGATATTATAATTTATCTGAAATTATTAACATTTATTTTAAAAAATCTTGTTTTAATAATATAACTCATATATATTAAGTTATATATGACTATTTAAAGTAATAAAAAAATTGTCTGTAGCTTTTTATGATATAGCTTTTATTTTATGGTAAAATATATATATATATCGTATATAAAAATATATGGAATGAGGGAACAATTATGAGTTTTTTGGATAACATATTTAATATGGCAGAAAAGAAAGAACTAAAAAAGTATAATTCTATAGTTGATAAAATAGATGCTTTAGAACCTAAATTTGAAACTATGAGTGACAAAGAAATTAAAAATATGACTAATCTATTTAAACAAAGATTAAATAGTGGAGAAACATTAGATGATATACTTCCTGAAGCTTTTGCTGTAGTTAGAGAAGCTTCAAAAAGAGTTTTAGGTATGAGACATTATAGAGTTCAGCTAATAGGGGGAATGGTATTACATCAAGGAAGAATAGCTGAAATGAAAACAGGGGAAGGTAAAACATTAGTTGCGACAAGTCCAGTATATTTAAATGCATTAACAGGCAAGGGAGTTCATGTCATCACAGTAAATGATTATCTTGCAAAGCGTGATAAAGAAACTATGGGAAGCTTATACGAGTTTTTAGGAATGAGCGTAGGAGTTATAGTACACGGCCAATCACCAGAAGAAAGAAGAGAACAATATGCTTGTGATATAACTTATGGGACAAACAATGAATATGGATTTGACTACCTAAAAGACAATATGGTAATACATAAAGAACAGATGGCACAAAGAGAACTTAACTACGCTATAGTAGATGAGGTTGACTCTATCTTAATAGATGAAGCAAGAACTCCACTTATAATATCTGGACCTGGAGACAAATCTACTCATTTATACACAGATGCAAATACCTTTATTTTGACATTAAAAGAATCGGACTATGAAATAGATGAAAAACAAAAATCGGTATCTTTAACAGACTCAGGAGTAGACAAAGCAGAAAAATATTTCAACGTAGAAAATATAACTGATATAAAACATACAGAATTATCTCATCACATAAATCAAGCTTTAAAAGCACATAAGATAATGAAAAGAGATGTAGATTATGTAGATAAAGATGGCGAAATAGTTATAGTAGATGAATTTACAGGAAGACTTATGTTTGGTAGAAGATACTCTGAAGGGCTACACCAAGCTATAGAAGCAAAAGAGGGACTAAAAGTTCAAAGAGAGTCTAAGACGTTAGCTACAATAACATTCCAAAATTATTTTAGAATGTATAAAAAGTTATCAGGGATGACAGGTACAGCTAAAACAGAAGAAGAAGAATTTAGATCTATATATAAAATGGATGTTGTTCAAATACCTACAAATAAGCCTATTCTAAGAAATGATGTGGCAGATGCTGTATATAAAAACGAAATAGGTAAGTTTAAAGCAGTAGTAGAAGAAATAGTAGAAAGAAACAAAAAACAACAACCTATGCTTGTAGGTACTGTATCTATAGAAAAATCTGAATTATTGTCATCTATGTTAAAGAAAAGAGGAGTAAAGCACGAGGTATTAAATGCCAAGTATCATGAAAAAGAAGCTGAAATAATAGCTCAGGCAGGTAGAATAGGTTCTGTAACTATCGCTACTAATATGGCTGGTCGTGGTACGGATATAATGCTAGGTGGAAATCCAGAGTTCTTAACAAAGAAACAAATGAAAAAAATTGGATATGATGAAAGTGTTTTATATAAAGTAGCTAATCCATTAGAAGACGAAGAAGATTTACAAAATGAAGAATTAGTAAAAGCCAGAGAAACTTACGAAAAATTATATACACAATTTAAGAAACAAACTGAAGAAGAACAAGTAAAGGTTAGAGAAGCTGGAGGCCTTGCTATAATAGGTACAGAAAGACATGAATCTAGAAGGATTGATAATCAGCTTCGTGGTCGTGCTGGACGTCAAGGAGACCCAGGTAATTCAAGATTTTATATAAGTTTACAAGATGATTTAATGAGACTGTTTGGAACTGAGAGAGTATTAGGTGTTGTAGATAAGTTAGGTATGGAAGACGACATGCCGATAGAACATAAAATACTATCTAGATCAATAGAAAATGCTCAAAAGAAAGTAGAAGGAAAGAACTTTGGCATAAGAAAACACGTACTTCAATATGATGATGTTATGAACAAACAAAGAGAGATAATATATGCAGAAAGAAGACGTGTATTAGAAGGTGAAAACCTAAAAGAACAAGTAGAAAACATGATAGAAAACACAATAGAAGATGCGCTAAATGTATACATGGGAGAAGATAAATCTTCTTGGAGTTTAGAGGATCTTAAAAATCACCTTTATCAAACATTCTTACCAAAGGGAAGTATAGAAATAGAAAGTTTAGATAATTATTCTAGAGAAGATATAAAACAACAAATATTAGATTTAGCTATTAAAATATACGAAGCTAAAGAAAACACAATAGGTTCTGATAGAATGAGAGAAATAGAAAGAGTTATACTTCTTCAAGTAGTAGATTCTCATTGGGTGGATCATATAGATGCTATGGATCAGTTACGTCAAGGTATAGGTCTTAGAGCAATAGGTCAAGAGGATCCTGTAAGAGCATACACTTTAGAAGGATTTGATATGTTTGACGCTATGACTAAGTCTATACAAGATGAGACTATTAAATATCTATTTAACTTTACAATAGAAGAGCCTGTGCAAAGAAAACAAGTTATAGATGTAGATCATCTATCTTCTAATGCATCAGATCAGCCAGTTAATAAAACTATAACAAAAGAAGATGAATCAGGAAGAAACGAGCTATGTACTTGTGGAAGTGGCAAAAAATACAAAAAATGTTGTGGCAAATAAGGCATCTGGAGGTATTGTATGCTTAATATACAAGAATATAGACAAAAAATAGATACTATGAACGACAGTATAAAAGAATTGAGGGCTTCTCTTTGACATAGAAACTATAACTGAAAAAATAGAAACCTATGAAAATGAGATGAGCGATCAGAATTTTTGGAACGATAATGAAAAGGCACAAAAAACACTTCAAGAAAATAAGTCGTTAAAAGATACCTTAGATGAATATAAAGATTTACAAAATTCACTAGAGGATATAATAGTTCTTATGGAGCTATCAGAAGAAGAAAACGACTTATCTTTAGAAAAAGAAGTAATTGAATCTATAGAACAATTAGAGAACAAAATAAGTAATATTAAAATAAAAACTCTTTTAAATGGAGAGTACGACAGAAATAATGCCATAATATCTATACATGCAGGAACAGGAGGACTTGATGCTCAAGATTGGGCAAAAATGCTTCTAAGAATGTATGATAGATGGTCACAATCAAAAGGATATAAGGTCAATACACTAGATATTATCGCAGATCCTGAAGCAGGGATAAAAAGCGTAACTATATTAGTAGAAGGATTAAACTCCTATGGATATTTAAAAAGTGAAAAAGGTGTCCATAGGCTAGTAAGAATATCTCCTTTTGATTCATCTGGGAAAAGACATACATCTTTTGCATCAGTAGATGTTATTCCAGAATTAGATGACAGTATAAATATAGATATAAATCCTAGTGATTTAAAAATAGACACATATAAGGCTTCTGGTGCAGGTGGCCAGCATGTAAATAAAACTGAATCTGCAGTTAGAATAACACATATACCAACTGGAGTAATTGTTCAATGTCAAAGCGAAAGATCGCAACACATTAACAAGGATAGAGCTATGAAGATGCTTATGGCAAAACTTATAGAAATAAAAGAAATAGAGCAAAAAGAAAAAATAGAAGACCTACAAGGTCAATATTCTCAAATAGCATGGGGAAGCCAAATAAGATCATATGTTTTTCAACCATATACCTTAGTAAAAGACCATAGAACTAATGCTGAAATAGGTAGTGTTCAATCTGTTGTGGATGGAAATATAGACTTATTTATTAATGAGTATCTGAAGATGAGTAAAAAATAGCTTAAATGGGGCTTAAGAGAGTATTCTTAAGTCCCATTTTTAAATTTGTAATAGGAGGAAGTTATGAATATAAATAATATATTAAAAAGTGAATTTAACTTAAAGGATTTCCAAGTAGATAACACTATTCAACTTATAGATGAAGGAAATACAATACCCTTTATAGCTAGATATAGAAAAGAAGTAACAGGTGAACTTAGTGATGTAGTCTTAAGACAATTATATGATAGACTCACATATCTAAGAAATCTAAAAAGTAGAAAAGAAGATGTAATTAGATTAATAAAAGAGCAGGGAAAATTAAATGAAGATATACAAACTAATGTAGAAAAAGCGGCTACACTTCAAGAAATAGAGGATATATATGCACCGTTCAAACCTAAAAAGAGAACTAGAGCTACTATTGCAAAAGAAAAAGGACTAGAGACTTTAGCTCTAGATGTATTAAACAAAAATATAGATATATATACTGAAGCAAATAAATATATAAATCCTGAAAAAGAGGTAAATACTTTTGAAGATGCTATAAAAGGTGCATCTGATATAATAGCTGAAATAATAGGTGAAGATTCATATGTTAGAAAGTATATAAGAAATCTTGCCTTAAATGAGGGAGTAATAAATACTAAAAATTCTAAAGATGAAAAGTCAGTTTACGATATGTATTATGATTATAGTGAAAATATAAAAACTATGGCACCTCATAGAATACTTGCTATAAATAGAGGAGAAAAAGAAGAATACATAAAAGTTAAAATGGAAATTAACAATGATAAAATAATAGAAAATATAAATAAAAGATACATAAAAGATATAAACAAAAAATGTGAAGAATTTATAAAAAATGCTATAGAAGATTCATATAAAAGGCTTATATATCCATCTATTGAAAGAGAAATAAGAACTTATTTAACAGATATAGCTCAAGAAAGAGCTATTAGTGTATTTGGTAAAAATGTTAAAAACTTATTATTACAGCCTCCTATAAAAAATAAAGTTGTAATGGGATTTGACCCAGCTTTTAGGACTGGATGTAAAATAGCTGTGGTTGATGAAAATGGGAAACTACTACATACTACAACTGTATATCCTACAGCACCTCAAAATAATGTAGAAAAAGCAAAAAATGAACTTATCGATATAATAAAAACATATAAAGTAGATATTATAGCCATTGGAAATGGAACAGCTTCAAGAGAGTCTGAAATATTTGCTGCAGACATGTTAAAAGAAATTGATAGTGAAGTAAAATATATAATAGTAAGTGAAGCTGGCGCTTCAGTTTATTCCGCATCAGAGCTTGCAAGTGAAGAACATCCAGACATAAATGTATCTTTGAGAGGTGCCATATCAATAGGTAGAAGACTACAAGACCCATTAGCAGAACTTGTTAAAATAGATCCTAAGAGTATAGGAGTAGGTCAATATCAACATGACGTAAACCAAAAAAGGTTAGAGGAAGTTTTATCTGGAGTAGTAGAAGATGCTGTAAATAGTGTAGGTGTAGATTTAAATACGGCGTCTTATTCACTTCTTCAATATGTTGCAGGGATAACTAAATCTATAGCTAAGAATATAGTTGATTATAGAGAAGAAAATGGAGTATTTACTTCAAGGGCTCAATTAAAAAAGGTTAAAAGGGTAGGGCCTTCAGCATTTTTACAATGTGCAGGATTTATGAGAATATCGGATGCTAAAAATCCACTAGATACTACAGGAGTACATCCAGAAAGTTATGATACATGCAAAACATTAATAGAAAAACTAGGATATAAATTAGATGATATATCAAATAAAAATATAAAAGATATAGATTCTGAAATTAATAAGGTAGGGATAGAAAACTTAAGCAAAGAACTTAATGTAGGTATACCTACATTAAAGGATATTATAAACGAAATAAAAAAACCAGGTAGAGATCCTAGAGAAGAAGGTATGAAGCCAGTATTTAGAAGTGATGTATTAAAAATAGAAGATATAATGAATGGTATGATACTTAAAGGAACAGTTAGGAATGTTGTAGATTTTGGTGCATTTATAGATATAGGAATTAAAAATGATGGATTAGTTCATAAATCAGAAATGAGTGATAAATTTGTAAAAAATCCTATGGATATAGTATCTATAGGAGATATCGTAGATGTTAAAGTAATATCTGTAGATTTAAATAAACAAAGAGTAGCTTTATCTATGAAGTCTATATAAGATAATACATTATGTATATATGTTATAATATTAGTATTCATAGTTAAATCAGGAGGGTTGAAATGTTATTTATTAAAAATGGGATTATTAATACAGTGACCAATGGGATTATACATGGAGATATTCTTATAGAAAATGGCAAAATAGTTGAAATTGGAAAAGATATAGTAGCCCCACTAGATGCTGAAGTTATAGATGCTACAGGAAAAGATATATACCCTGGATTTATAGATGCACACACACACTTAGGTTTATGGGAAGATGGTATGGGATTTGAAGGTGCAGATGGAAACGAAGAAACAGACCCAATAACGCCACATTTAAATCCTATAGATGGGATAAATCCTATGGATAGAACTTTTGAAGAAGCTGTATCTGGAGGAATAACATCTGTATGTACTACTCCTGGAAGTGCCAATGTTATGGGGGGGCAATGTATAGCTATAAAAACTCATGGCAAGAGAATAGATAAAATGATTATAAAAAACCCTGTTGCTTCCAAAATAGCTTTTGGTGAAAATCCAAAAAGTGTATATGGAAGAGATGAAAAAATGCCTCAAACTAGAATGGCCATAGCTGCACTTTTAAGAGAAACTCTTAAAAAAGCAGAGATTTATTTAGAAGACATGGTTGCATTTGAAGAAGATGAAGATGAAGAGTGTGAAGAACCAGAATACGATATAAAAATGGAATCACTATTACCTGTTATAAAAAGAGAAATACCGTTTAAAGTCCATGCTCATAGAGCCGATGATATGTTTACGGCTATAAGGATAGCAAAGGAATTTAATCTAAGATTATCGTTAGACCATTGTACTGAAGGGCATCTTATAGTAGATGAATTAGTTGAAGAAGGATACCCTGTTGTAGTAGGTCCAAGCTTATCTGAAAGATCAAAAATAGAATTAAGAAATTTAACATTTGATACTGCAGGAATATTATCTAACGCAGGACTTGATGTATGTTTAATGACAGATCATCCAGTTATACCTGTTCACTATTTGTCTGTATGTGCTGCTATTGCTATAAAGCATGGTATGAAAAAAGAAAAGGCTATAGAATCTATAACTATAAATCCTGCAAAAGTTTTAGGAATAGAAGACAGAGTTGGATCTATAGAAGTAGGAAAAGATGCTGATATAGTTATATGGAATAATGAACCTTTAGATGTTCAAAGCTACGTAGAATATACATTAATAGACGGAAAAATAGTATATAAAAAATTTTAATTGACGAATAGTCTTATTCAGTATAGAATATAATCATAGAAGAAGAAAAGTAAATAAAGATAATCTTCGGGGCAGGGTGTAATTCCCGACCGGCGGTATAGCCCGCGAGCTACTATGTAGCTGACTTGGTTAAATTCCAAGGCCGACAGTAAAGTCTGGATGAAAGAGGATTAAATACATGGTTATTGTTATAATTATAGTTTTATTAATAATTATAATGTTTATAATTATGTGTTTATATTGATTGCAAACAAAAGTCCGAAGATTTATCTTCGGACTTATTTTATTTTCTAATAAAATTTAAATTAGGAGGAATTGACAATGCAAAGCACAACAAATCAACATCAAACTAGATTCTTTTCAACACCAACTTTAGTAAAGGTGGCTGTACTATCAGCAATATGTTATGTTCTTATGTTTATACAATTTCCAATACCAGCAATCTTTCCAGATTTTTTAAAGATAGATATATCTGATGTTCCTGCTATATTAGGTGGTATGGCATTAGGGCCTGTTGCTGGAATAACAATTGAACTTATAAAAAATATATTACAAGCTTTAACAAATTCTACAACAGGTGGAGTTGGAGAATTAGCTAACTTTTTAATCGGTGGTTCATTTGTATTAGTGACATCGGTTATATACAGAAAAGGTAAAAGCTTAAAAAGTTCTATAATAGGTCTTATAGTAGGTACTATATTTATGACTGCAGTAGGAGCAATAGCTAATTACTTTATATTAATACCATTCTATACAAACTTTATGCCACTTGAAGCTATAATAGGCATGGGAAGTGCATTAAATCCTAAAGTAGTAGATTTAGCTACTTATATAATGTGGATGGTAACACCGTTTAATATAATAAAAGGAATTTTAATGTCTATAATAGTAGTACTTGTATATAAAAAAGTAGAATATATATTAAGAAAAGGATAAAAAAAGCGCTCAAAGCGCTTTTTTTATTTTGTAAAGCTTTATTATAGTAATTGGTTATAATATAATAGTATAGTTAATCTTTATAATGGAGATGGTTAAATGTTTAAAATATATTTAAAAAATGAAGAAGAAACAAAAGATATAGGATATAAATTAGGAAAGTTATTAAGCAAAAAAAGTGTTATATGTTTAGTAGGAGATTTAGGTGCTGGAAAAACTACATTAACGCAAAATATAGCTAAGGGATTAGAGATAGGTGATTATATAACAAGTCCTACATTTACAATAGTAAATGAATATGAAGGAAGAATTCCACTATATCACTTTGATGTATATAGAATAGGAAGTAGTGATGAAATGTACGATATAGGGTTTGATGAGTACATAAATTCAGATGGAGTTTGTATAATAGAATGGGCAAATTTAATTGAGGATATACTTCCAGATGAGTATTTATATATAGATATTAAATACAAAGAAAATGGACGAGAAATGACTTTAAATCCAAAAGGATATAAATATGAAGACATTGTTAAGGAGCTGTTAAAATAATGAAAGTACTAGGAATAGATACATCTTCACAAGCTGCTAGTATTGCAATAATGGAAAATGAAAAATTAATAGCAGAATATACTATAAATACTAAGAAAACTCATTCTCAAAAGCTTATGATAATGATAGAAGAAATGTTTAATTTAAGCGATATGAAAATAGAAGAAATAGATTTAATAGGAGTTTGCATTGGTCCAGGGTCGTTTACAGGACTTAGAATAGGGATGTCAACGGCAAAGGCTATAGCCCATGTTAGAAACATACCAATTGTTGGAGTGAACTCATTAGAATCGTTAGCATTTAATATGAGCTTTTCTAAATACACTATATGCCCTATAATTGATGCCCAAAGAAATCAAGTATATACTAACAGTTATTCATGGGAAAATAATGAACTTATATCTAAAGATGATATAAATGTAATTTCTATAGATGAGTTAATAGAAAATGCAAAAAATGGACCTGAAGAAGTAATATTATTAGGAGAAGCTATAAGTTTATATAAAGAAAAAATTGAAAATGCAAAAAATATAAATATAGCACCTAGTTCAAATAATATATCTAGAGCAAGTAGCTTATGTCAACTAGCTATTAATAAATATAATAACAAAATAGATGTCCATAATTGTTATACTATAAATCCAATGTATATAAGAAAATCTCAAGCAGAAGTCCAATACGATGAAAAAATGAAGAGGATGCAGCAAAATGAACAATAACTTAATTATAAGAGATATGAAACTTGAAGATATTGATGGAGTATATAACGTAGAAAAATCTTGTTTTCCAGACCCATGGAGCAAAGAATCATTTAAAAAAGAAATACAAAATAAGTTAGCAAAGTATTTAGTTGCACAGATAGAGGACAAGGTAGTTGGTTATGTTGGAGCTTGGTTTGTAATAGATGAAGCGCATATAACTAATGTAGCTGTAAGCCCAGAATATAGAGGTCAAAAAATAGGGGATAAAATAGTAAAATCTCTTATAGATGAATGTCGGGAAAATAAAATAAAAGCTATGACTTTAGAAGTTAGAGTATCCAATATTGTAGCTCAAAATTTATACAAAAAGTATGGTTTTAAGTTAGCTGGTGTTAGAAAAGAGTACTACAGTGACAATAAAGAAGATGCTCTTATAATGTGGAAACATTTATAAAAAAGGAAGTGTATTTATGAAAGATATAATAACTTTGGCTATAGAAACTAGCTGCGATGAAACCTCAGCAGCAGTTTTAAAAAATGGTAGAGAAATATTGTCGAATATAGTATCTACTCAAATTGAATTACATAAAAAGTTTGGAGGAGTAGTTCCTGAAGTTGCTTCTAGAAAACATATAGAAAATATAGATATGGTAGTACAAGAATCCTTAGATAAGGCTAATGTATGTTTTAATGATATAGACCATATAGCTGTGACATATGGACCAGGGTTAGTGGGAGCATTACTAGTTGGATTATCTACTGCAAAAGCTTTAGCTTATACTCTAGGTAAACCCTTAGTAGGAGTTAATCATATAGAAGGACATATAAGTGCTAATTACATAGAAGATAAAAAGTTAGAACCACCATTTATATGTTTAATAGTATCTGGAGGACATACCCATTTAGTTGAAGTTAAGGATTATGGTAGCTACGAAATATTAGGAAAAACTAGAGATGATGCATCAGGTGAGGCATTTGATAAAATAGCTAGAGCTTTGAACTTAGGATATCCAGGCGGACCTATAATAGATAAACTATCTAAAATTGGAAATAAAAATGCAATAGAATTTCCAAGGGCTTATATAAATGATGGATATGATTTTAGTTTTAGCGGATTAAAGTCATCTGTACTGAACTATATAAACTCTAAAAAAATGAAAGATGAAGAAATAGTAGTAGAAGATGTAGCTGCATCATTTCAGGAAGCTGTTGTTGAAGTATTAGCTAATAAAGCTATAAAAGCAGCACTAGAAAAAGGATATGATAAAGTTGTTTTAGCTGGAGGAGTTGCAGCAAACTCAGGATTGAGAGAAAAATTACAAGAGTTAGGAAGTAATAAAAATATAGCTATAAAATATCCACCTATAGATTTATGCACCGATAATGCAGCTATGATAGGTTGTGCAGGATATTATAACTATATAAAAGGAAAAACTCATGATATGAGTTTAAACGCAATATCAAACCTAAAATTAGGTCAGTAGCACCCATTCAATATGGGTGCTTTTTTGCGAATTTTTTTAAAATTTAAATTTCAACAAAAATTTATTAATTATTTTCGCACGTTATATTTTTTTTCGACAGAAGGTATATATTATAATACCTTTATGTATCACGGGATAAACATAGAGAAAAGATGGGGATAAATTATGAAAACAAATAAAATAAACAATTTTAAATCTTATGATTTTATGGGGGCTCATTTAGTGGATAACGATGATAAACAAGGGGTAAGCTTTACTGTGTGGGCGCCTAATGCAAAAGAAGTATATTTAGTTGGAGAATTTAACAATTGGAATAAAAACTCTCATCCAATGAAAAAGATAGATTCCGGCAACTGGCATATATTTATTAGGAATATAAATGAAGGTGTTGCATATAAATATAAAGTTATAGGGAAAGATGGAGTATCAAGAATGAAATCTGACCCATATGGATTTTTCAGTGAAAAAAGGCCTAATAACGCTTCTATAGTATATGATATTGAGGGCTATAAATGGAATGATATTGAATGGATGAAGAGTAGAGAAAAAGATAATATATATGAAAAACCTATAAATATATATGAAGTTCATTTAGGATCATGGAAAAGAAAATGGGATGGAGAATTTTTTAAATTTGAAGAACTTCATGAAATGATAGATTATGTAAAAGATATGGGTTATACCCATATAGAAATATTGCCAATAACTGAGCATCCATTAGACGAGTCATGGGGTTATCAAACTACAGGATATTATAGCGTAACAAGTAGATATGGAACCCCAAAGGGCTTCATGGAATTTATAGATATATGTCATACGAATGGTATAGGAATAATTTTAGATTTTGCTTATAGTCATTTTTGTAAAGATGACCATGGACTTTATAAATTTGATGGAACTTCTCAATACGAATATGAAGACCCTACAAAAGCTGAGAATATAGGATGGGGTACAGCACACTTTGACTTAGGAAAACCAGAAGTTCAAGATTTTCTAATATCAAATGCTTTATTTTGGTTTGAAAAGTTTCATATAGATGGAATAAGAGTAGATGCTGTTGCAAGTATGCTTTATTTAGATTATGACATAGGACATTGGAAACCAAATAAATACGGAGGAAGAGAAAATTTAGAGGCTATAGACTTTTTAAAAAGATTTAATGAAGTTATTTTCAAAAATATTAAAAACCCTCTTATCATAGCAGAAGAGTCTACTTCGTGGCCGATGGTTACAGGACCTACATATAAAGGCGGATTGGGTTTTAATTATAAATGGAATATGGGATGGATGAATGATACATTGAGATATATTGAAATGGATCCCATATATAGAAAGTATCATCATGAATTAATTACTTTTTCATTTACATATTCTTTTTCAGAAAACTTTGTGCTACCACTTTCACATGATGAAGTTGTACATGGCAAAAAATCTTTAATAGATAAAATGCCTGGAGATAAATGGAGAAAGTTTGCAGGACTCAGACTCCTATATTCATATATGATTGTTCATCCTGGAAAGAAGCTTCTATTTATGGGTAGTGAATTTGGACAATACTTAGAGTGGAGATATGCATATAGTTTAGACTGGGAACTACTATTACAAGAAGAAAATAAGAAAATTCAAGATTACGTTAAGGATCTAAATAAATTATATATAAATGAAAAAGCTTTATATGAAATAGATTACAACAATAGTGGATTTGATTTTATAGACCCTCATAATAATGAACAAAGTGTATTTACTATTATGAGAATAGGAAAAAATAAGAAAGACTTTATAATAGCAGTGATAAACTTTACTCCTGTAGTTTATTATGACTATAGGATAGGGGTTCCTTATATGGGAGTATATCAAGAGGTATTTAACAGTGACCATGAGAAGTACTGGGGATCAGGACAAATTATGAATGAATCTAAATTATATTCACAAAAACAAAAATGGCATAACAAAGATTATTCAATAACGATAAAAGTACCTCCATTGGGGGTTACATTTATAAAGGGAATAGATATAAACGAAGATAAAATGAAAGATGACGTAGAGGGGGAATTTTAGTATATGATAAAAAAAGAAATGATGGCTATGATATTGGCAGGGGGTCAAGGATCAAGGCTAGGAAGTTTTACAAAGAATTTAGCAAAACCAGCAGTTCCTTTTGGAGGGAAATACAGAATTATAGATTTTGTATTGAGTAACTGTTCAAACTCAGGGGTAGATACAGTAGGGGTATTAACTCAATACAGACCATTGATACTAAATTCTCATATAGGAATAGGAAGCCCATGGGATTTAGATAGACAAAATGGCGGGGTATCCATATTATCGCCATATACAAGGGAAAAAGAAGGAAGTTGGTACAGAGGAACAGCACATGCTATCTATGAGAATATGCATTTTATTGATAGATATAATCCAGAATATCTTTTAGTTTTATCAGGCGACCATATATATAAGATGGACTATAGCAAGATGCTAGAATATCATAAGGAGAAAAATGCAAAGGCTACAATTGCAGTAATAGAGGTTGACTGGGAAGAAGCATCTAGGTTTGGGATAATGAATACGGAATCTGATGGGAAAATATATGAGTTTGATGAAAAGCCAGAAAATCCAAAAAGTAATCTAGCCTCTATGGGAATATATATATTTGATTGGCAACTATTAAGAAAATATTTATTAGAAGGTGAAAGTAAAGAAATACCTTATGACGATTTTGGTAAAGATATAATTCCAAAAATGTTAGAAGATAAAATAAATATGGTAGCTTATCCTTTTGAAGGATATTGGAGAGATGTTGGGACTATAGATAGCTTATGGCAAGCAAATATGGATTTAATAAATACACAAAACAAATTTAATTTATATGATTCAGATTGGAAGATATATACTGACAGATTGGCTATGCCACCACAATACATAGGCAAAAATTCTAAAGTGAATAAATCAATCTTAACTGATGGATCTATTGTATTAGGAGATATAGAAAACTCGGTAATATCATATGGAGTTCGTATAGGAGAAGGAAGTATAATAAAGGATTCAGTAATAATGCCAAATGTAAAAATAGGTAAAAATGTTATTATAAATAAGGCTATGATAGGAGAAGGAGCTGTTATAAAGGATAATTGCAATATAGATAGTGGCAATGGAGAAATAGCCGTTATAGGGGAAAAACAAGAACTATCTATGGAAACTGAGTTAGCTTAAGGGGGACAAAAAATGAACAAAGAGTGTATGGGAATAATAAATTTAAATAAAAGAGGAAGTTATATAAATAAGTTAACTTATAACAGACCTGTAGCATCTATACCTATAGGTGGAAGATACCGTATCATAGATTTTGCATTATCAAATATGGTAAATTCAGAGATACAGAATATAGGGATATTTGCAGATGATAGACATAGGTCATTAATAGATCATTTGGATAATGGAAAGCATTGGGACTTAAATAGAAAAATTGATGGACTTTTCCTATTTAGCCCAGAAAATAGGTCGAAAAATAATTCTTATGGTATGAAAAAGGGTGATATATACAATGTATTTTCAAATATAGACTATATAGAAAAAAGTAGACAAAAGTATGTATTAATATCTCCAAGTTACATGGTCTGTAATATAAATTACAAAGATATATTAGAGCAACACAAAAAATCTAATCATGATATAACAGTGGTTTACAAACAAGTAAATAATGCAAATGATGATTTTATAAAATGTAGTACATTAAATATAGATGAAAAAGGGACTGTTATAAGTATAGGAAATAATAATGGATCGAAGAAAGATTGTAACATATTTATGGAAATGTATGTTATGTCTAAAGACTTATTTTTAAATCTTATATATGAAGCGGTATCAACGGGTGAATATAGTTTTATTGATGATTTAATAGCAAGTAATGTAGATAATCTTAGTTTAGGAGGTTATAAGTTTGGTGGATATTTAAAATGTATAAACTCTATACAATCTTACTTTGAAGCTAATAATGACTTTCTCAAAACTAATGTTTCTGAAGAATTATTTTATTCAGATAGAAAGATATTAACAAAGGTGAAAGATGAACCTCCTACATTTTATGCATCAGATGCAGAGGTGGAAAATTCATTTATATCTAATGGATGTGTAATAGAAGGAACTGTTAAAAATAGCATATTATTTAGACGAGTTAATGTGGAAAAAGGCGCCGTTATTGAAAATTCAATAATAATGCAAAACTCAATAATAAGAAGAAATGTTAGGTTAGACAATGTAGTTTTTGATAAGAATGTAATTGTTTCAGAGGGGAAAGAGTTAAAAGGTGATAAAAAGATGCCTATTATAGTTGATAAAAATGCAAGGATTTAAGGGGGTATGTTTGTGAAAGTATTTTTTGTAACAGCAGAATGTTGGCCATTTGCAAAAACAGGCGGCCTAGGGGATGTAGCTTATGCTTTACCAAAAGCTCTAAAACAAGAAGGTATTGATGCAAGGGTAATAATGCCTAAATATGCGAACATACCAAATTATTTAAAGGAAAAAATGGAAGAGGTAGCTATATTTAATGTAAATGTAGGTTGGAGAAACCAATATTGTGGATTATATAAACTAGAGCATGATGGAATTATATTTTATTTTATAGATAATGAATACTATTTTAAAAGAGAAGGTCCATACACATATTTATATGGATATGGAGATGATGCAGAACGATTTACATTTTTCTGTAATGCAGTGTTAGAAACTATATCTAGAATAGATTTTTATCCTGATGTAATGCATTGTAATGATTGGCACACAGGTATAATACCTGCCCTACTAAATGAACACTATAGACATAGAACTGGATTTGAAAATATAAAAACTGTATTTACAATTCATAACTTACAATATCAAGGAGTATTCCCAAGAAGAGTTCTTAGTGATGTATTGTCATTACCAAATTGGTATTTAGATGAAGACTACCTAGAATTTTATGGTGGAGTAAATTTTATGAAATCTGGAATTGTATTCTCAGATGTGATTACAACAGTAAGCCCTACATACGTTGAAGAAATACAAACGGAATATTATGGAGAAGGGCTTCAGGGTCTATTAAAACAACATTCATACAAATTAAAGGGCATATTAAATGGAATAGATTATGATATATTCAATCCTCTTACAGATGAAAATATATATATAAACTATGATTTTGACACTATAGGAAATAAGTCAAAAAATAAAATCGAATTACAAAAAATAATGGCTCTTGAAGTAGACGAGGATATTCCATTAATAGGAGTGGTATCTAGATTAGTATCTCAAAAAGGAATGGATCTAATATCATATATGATGCCAGAGATAATAGGAAAAAAACTACAACTTGTAGTTTTAGGAACAGGAGATGAAAGATATGAATCTATGTTCAACTATCATTCATGGAATTATCCAGATAAAGTAGCTTCTAGAATAATGTTTGATAGTGCTTTAGCTCAAAAAATTTATGCAGGTTCAGATATGTTTTTAATGCCATCTTTATTTGAGCCTTGCGGCATAGGGCAAATGCTAGCTATGAGGTATGGGACTTTACCTATAGTAAGAGAGACAGGAGGCCTAAAGGATACCGTGGACCCATATAATCAGTATACAGGAGAAGGTAACGGATTTAGTTTTGAAAATTATAATGCTCATGAGATGTTTGATGCCATACAAAGGGCTATAGAAATATATAATGATAAGAAAAAGTGGAATGATATAGTGAAAAATGCAATGAATAAGGATAACAGTTGGGAACGATCTGCAAGAGAATATATAAAGCTTTATGAAAATATAAAATCAAATTAACTATTCTATAGTTATATAGAAAGGGGGGTATTGATTGATTAATTTAGATAAAGAAGAATTCAAAAATGATTTTAAGAGCAAAATGTACAGTCTATATGCTCAGCCAATTGAAGGGGCTACAAATGAACAACTTTTCACAACATTATCTTGTGTAATAAAGGATTATATATCAAAGGATTGGGCTGAAGCTAATATAAATAAAGAGACAGGAAAGCAAGTATATTACTTTTGCATTGAATTTTTATTAGGAAGACAACTTAGTTCGAATCTTTTAAATTTAGGTATTAAAAATACAGTAAAAGAAGCGGTAGAAGAACTTGGGTTGAATTTTGAAGAAATTAAAGTCTCAGAGGTAGATCCTGCCCTTGGGAATGGCGGATTAGGAAGATTAGCAGCTTGTTTTTTAGATTCAATGGCTTCATTAGGAATTAAAGGTCATGGATGTGGTATAAGATATAAATATGGTTTATTTGAACAAAAATTTGTAAATGGATATCAAATGGAAATGCCTGAGTATTGGTTAAAAGAAGGATATTATCCATGGGAAGTAAGAAGGCCAAATAAGTCAATAATAGTAAAGTTTGGTGGAGATATAGAATTAATAAATGAAGATAACAAATTAAAGGCTATTCACAAAAATTATATTCCAGTAATGGCTATACCTTATGATATACCTATAATAGGTTATGAAAATGAAACAATAAATACACTAAGGCTTTGGAGTGCAGAAATACCTAGAGAAGATTTTGATTTATCCTTAAAAGACGCTAAAAAAATGTCTGGTTCTTATCAAAAAGCACTACAACATAAATACGATATAGAAGCTATATCTCAAGTTTTATATCCAGATGATTCTAATCATGAAGGAAGGTTACTTAGATTAAAGCAAGAATACTTCTTAGTTTCAGCTGGAGTTCAAAGTATAGTAAGGAAATTTAAAGTTTCAAAACTTTCATTTAAAGAATTTCCACAAAAAATAGGGATACATATAAATGACACTCATCCGTCTTTATGTGTACCTGAGCTTATGAGAATTTTAATAGATGAAGAAGGTCTTGGATGGGATGAAGCATGGGATATAACTAGAAATACTATATCTTATACAAATCATACAATAATGGCTGAGGCTATGGAAAAATGGCCTGTAGATATGTTTAAAAATATTTTACCTAGAATGTACATGATAATAGAAGAAATAAACAGAAGACATTGTATGGAATTGTTAGGAAAATATTATAATCAACAAGAAAAAGTAAATAATATGGCTGTAATATCACATGATTATATAAATATGGCTAATTTATCAATTTTAGGTAGTTATAGCGTAAACGGAGTTGCTGGGTTACATACAGAATTACTAAAAAAACAAGTACTTAGCAACTTTTATTATTATACACCAGATAAATTTAACAACAAAACTAATGGTATAGCACATAGAAGATGGCTAATGCTTTCAAATCCAAGGTTATCTAATTTGATTACAGAACTAATAGGAGAATCATGGAAAACTAATACATTGGAATTGAAAAGCTTGAGAAAATATGAAAATGATAAAACTGTAATACAAGAAATTGAAAAGATTAAGCAACAAAATAAAATGGATCTTGCGAAACTAATATACAATAAAAATAATATTATAATAAACGAAGAATCTATATTCGATGTTCAAGTAAAGAGACTTCACGGATACAAAAGACAACTTCTAAATTCACTCCATATATTACATCTATATCATCAAATACTTGAAAACCCAAATATACAAATGCAACCAAGAACATTTATATTTGGAGCTAAGGCAGCTCCTGGGTACCACTTTGCGAAAAGTGTAATAAAGTTTATAAATTCCCTAGCGGAAAAAATAAATAATGACCCTATAGCTAGAAATAAATTAAAGGTAGTATTTATAGAAAATTATGGTGTTTCATTAGCAGAAAAGATAATACCAGCTGCAAATGTTAGTCAGCAAATATCTACTACAACTAAAGAGGCTTCAGGAACTAGTAATATGAAATTTATGATGAATGGTGCAATTACATTAGCTACTATGGATGGAGCTAATATAGAAATATATGAACAAGTGGGAAATGAGAATATAGTTGTATTTGGATTATCATCAGAACAAGTACTAGACTATTATAAGCATGGAGGTTATTCATCTACAGATGTGTATATATCCGATAACAATGTAAAGAAAGCCATAGATGACCTTATAAATGGTTTTATACCTTCAATAGGAATAGAAGGTAAGGAGATATACGACTCGCTTATAACCTATAACGATGAGTTTTTTGTTTTGAGAGATTTTGATGACTATAGATTAGCACAACAAAATATAGGTGACTTGTATCAAGATAAGCACAAATGGAATCAGATGGCACTTATTAATATAGCAGAATCAGGAATATTTTCCACTGATAGAACTATACAAGAATATGCAGATGACATATGGTATAAAAACATAAGTAATTTTGGAGTGACGACATAAGAGATGTTCAAAAGGGGGGAAACAAATGAATAATTTAATAAGCTTTGATTCATGGAGTGAGGATTTTAAATATCCATTTGGAGCTGTAAAAATTGATGAGAATATAGGTATAAAGGTAAGAATAAATAATTCTATTATTAAATCAATAAACTTAGTTTTAATTGAAGATAATCAAAATATTATAAACGAAAATATAGAAGTTATAAAAGAAATTAAAAAGTTTCAAATGGAAAAGTATGATGGATATTTTAAATTAAACTTCAAGATAAGTGATAAAGAAAATTTATATTTTTATTATTTTGAAGTAATAGAAGAAAATGAAAAAATGCATTACTATGGGAAAAATGGTATTGATGGAAGAGTTCGTAGGTGCCAATCTTTAAATGACTTAAATTTATATCAGTTAACAATTTACAAAGATGAGAAAGTTCCTAATTGGTTCAGGGAAGGCATACTTTATAATGTATTTGTAGATAGATTTAATAATGGAAATAAAAATGGAAAAGTAGATAATCCTAAGTCAAATAGTTTTATATATGCAAATTGGGACGATACACCTATGTATATAAAAGACAACAAAGGAGACATAATAAGATGGGACTTTTATGGAGGAAATATAAAGGGAATAACTGAGAAATTAGACTACCTAAGAGACCTGGGCATTACAATAATATATTTAAGTCCAATATTTAAAGCTGTAAGTAACCATAAGTATGATACAGGAGATTATAAGCAGATAGATCCAATGTATGGTAATGAAATAATTTTTAAAGAATTTATTCAAGAATGTGAGTTAAGGAATATATCAGTAATACTAGATGGAGTATTTAGTCATACTGGAGATGATAGTATCTACTTTAATAAATATAAAAATTATGACTCTATTGGAGCATATGAATCAAAAAAATCTGAGTATTATGATTGGTATAAATTCGAGGATTATCCAGATAAATACGATTGTTGGTGGGGCATAAAAGCACAGCCTAATGTAGATGAATTAAACCCGTCATACATGGATTATATTATATATAATAACGACAGTGTTTTGAAAAAATGGATGAATCTTAAAATAAAAGGATGGAGATTTGACGTAGCAGATGAATTGCCTTCTAAGTTTATAGAAGAATTTAGAAAAGAGATAAAAAAAATAGATAAAGATTCTATTTTATTTGGAGAAGTTTGGGAAGATGCCTCTAATAAGATAAGTTATGGAACAAGAAGAAATTATCTTTTAGGAAATCAATTAGACAGTGTAACTGGATATCCATTTAGAGATTTAGTTCTATCATTCCTAAAAGGAGAGAAAGATTCTAATTATATGTATAATGAATTTATGAAAATAATGGAAAATTATCCTGAGGAAAAGTTTAAATCAAATTTAAATATACTTGGAAGTCACGATGTTAGAAGATTAAATAGTGAGTTAAATGAAGATAGAGATCTATTTAAAATGGCTATAGCACTACAGATGACATTTGAAGGGGTTCCATATGTATACTATGGAGATGAAACTGGGATCTGTGGAGAAAAAGATCCAGACAATAGAAGAACATATCCTTGGGGAAAAGAAGATCAAGAATTAATTAGTTTTTACAAAAAACTTATACATTTAAGAAAAGAACACAGAGTCTTAATAGAAGGAAAAACTAAGTTTTTGAATAATGATCCTAATGTATTTTCTTATATAAGATATACTAATGAAAAACGTATACTAGTTGTATTTAACAGAAGTGGTCATAGCTATAATTTAAATTTAACTTTTATTAATAACATCAATGCTATAAAAAATCTGTTTTCTAATAAAGAAGAAAACATCAATGAGTTGATAATAAAAGGAAAATCATTTAAAATAGTAGAATTGATATAACTAGTGTTGGAGGTAGAGATATGAAACATATAGAAAGCTATAATATATGGCTAGAAAATGATTACTTTGATGAAACTACAAAAAAGGAACTATTAGATATAAAAGAAGATGAAAAAGAAATAAGAGAAAGATTTTATAAGGATTTAGAATTCGGAACAGCAGGATTAAGGGGAATAATAGGTGCTGGTAGCAATAGAATAAACCAATACACTGTTAGAAGAGCAAGCTTTGGACTTTCTAACTATATAATAAAGAATGTTGGAGAAGAAGGTAAAAAAAGAGGAGTAGTAATAGCATACGACAATAGACATAAATCAAGAGAGTTTTGTTTGGAAACTGCAAAGACTTTAGCCGCTTGTGGAATAAAAGCGTATATATTTGATGATTTAAGAACAACTCCAGAATTGTCATTTGCAGTAAGACATTTAAATACGATAGCAGGAGTAGTTATAACAGCAAGTCATAATCCACCTGAGTATAATGGATATAAGGTATATTGGGAAGATGGAGCTCAAGTGATGCCTCATATAGCAAAAGATATAATAGAAGAAGTTAACAGTATAACTGATTATAGTATAATACCAACTTTAGATGAAAAAGAAGGTATAAAAAATGGATTAATACAAGTTCTAGATAAAGAAATAGATAGTGCATTTATGGAAGAAGTTAAAAAGAAATCGCTGAGAAAAGATATAATAAATAAAGTTGGAAAAGAGTTTAAAATTGTATATACTCCATTAAGTGGAACTGGAAATATACCTATAAGAAGAGTATTAAAAGAAATAGGATTTGAAAATGTTATTGTTGTAGAAGAGCAAGCAATTCCAGATCCTAACTTCGCAGGACTACAATACCCTAATCCAGAGGAAAAAATAGCTTTAAATAAAGGGATAGAGTTAGCTAAAAGCGAAAATGCAGATATAGTTATAGCAACAGATCCAGACTGTGACAGAGTTGGGGTAGCAGTGAGAAATAATAGTGGAGAATACGTATTATTAACAGGGAACCAAATAGGTGCTCTATTAGCTAATTATATACTAGAAAATTTATCAATAAAAAATGAATTGCCTAAAAATGGAACTATAATAAAAACTATAGTTACATCTGAATTAGGATACAAAATAGCAAAGCATTATGATGTAGATTGCTTAAATGTTTTAACTGGATTTAAGTTTATAGGAGATAAGATAAAAGAATTTGAAGTAACTAATGAATATTCTTTTATAATGGGATATGAGGAAAGTTATGGATACTTAGTAGGTACTCATGCTAGAGATAAGGATGGAGTTGTAGCTTCGATGCTTATATCAGAAATGGCTGCTTACTATAATTCTAAAAATATGAGTTTATATGAAGGACTTATAGAGTTATACAATAAGTTTGGTTATTACAAAGAAGATATGATATCTGTTACATTAAAAGGCATAGAAGGAATGGAAAAAATAAAAGAGATAATAAAGTACTTTAGAGAAAATAAGTTAGAAAATATAGGCGGATTAAATGTAAAAGAAGTTAAAGATTATAGTCTTGGAATAGATAATCTTCCAAAATCTGATGTAATAAAATATATACTTGAAGATGATTCTTGGGTAGCTATAAGACCTTCAGGAACAGAACCTAAATTAAAGTTTTATTTAGCTGTATCTGATAATGCAGAAGACTCTTCTAGTGACAAATTATCAATTTTAAAGAATGATATAAAAAGTATATTAGATAAATTAAATTAGTTTCAAAAGGTATCTCAATTGAGATACCTTTTTTAATAACTAACATATAAACTTGAGCAAAGCGAATTTTACATGTGTTCCACGATATTATTTGCCCATTTTTTAGATATTGCTCTAGGTATTCCAAATATAAATTTAACTACTTCTTCTGAATAACTAATTAATACTAAGATATATACTGGAGCACCTTTATATGCAGCTAAGAAGGTTAGAGGTATTGAAACTAACCACATACACCCTAATTCCAAGAATAAGGAGAATTTAGTATCTCCGCCACTTCTAAGCATTCCTATGATAAGGAATGTATTAAATGCCCTAAGCCCCATAAATAATCCCATGACAATGAATATTTTACTTATGTCACCCTCTAAATTATTAGTTACATTAAATAACTTTAGAAGTAAAGGTATGCTTAAATATAAAATAAGACCAAATACACAACCAACTATTGATATGAGTACTGAAAGTTTTTTAGCATAATCTATCGCAACCTTCTTATTATTTGCACCTAACTCATTACCTATCATAATAGAACTTCCTACTGCTATACATACAGATGTCATTATAAAAAAGTTTTGGACACTAGTAGCTATTTGGCTAGCTGCTATTGCAGAAGTACCTACCTTTGAATAGGCTACAGAATATAAAACAGTTCCTAATGCCCAAGTTGCATCATTTAATATTACAGGAGAACTTTTATCGAAAAATGAAATTATAAAGCTTTTATTTATACTCTTAATATCTTCTAGGTTAAACTTTAAAACATAATCTTTTTTATAAAAGTATACATATGAAACTATAAGAGAACATTCTATAGCTCTAGCAATAAGGGTTGCAACAGCAGCACCTGAGACACCGAGTTTTGGAGCCCCAAAATTACCAAATATAAGCATATAGTTAAGCATAGTGTTAAATACAATAGCTACCACACTACATGTCATTCCTAATTTAGGATTTCTTATACTTCTTGAACCATTGGAAAAAGCAAGGCTTATACAAGTTAAAGGATAAGAAAAACCTACTATCCTTAAATAAGACGAACATAAACTTACAACAGTTTCATCATAAGTAAAAAAATGAATTATAACTTCTGGAAAGAATATAGCAGGAATTGCAAAAGATAAGCCAAATATTAAGCCTAAAGTAACTGATAAAGATGTTACTTTTTTTATATTTTTGTAATCTCCTTTGCCATAAAATTGGGATATAAATATACCTGTTCCGCTAAATATACCTCCAGTCACCATTGCAAATAAAAAGAAAAATTGATTGGCCACACCTACTGCAGCTATAGATTTTTCCCCTAAATTACTTACCATAATTGTATCTATAACATTAACTGAGTTAGATATAAGGTTTTGAATTATTATTGGTATACATAAAAAAAACAATGCCTTATAGAACTTTTTATTTTCCTCATTGCATGATAATATATTTTGCACCACATCACCTCCAACAGTTTAATATTATTTAGTTCATCTATACAATATAATACATATTTGATTAGATTATCAAGTAAAAACAAATTAAGTATAAAAAAGAGCTTATTATTCAATAAGCCCTTCCCATTTCCCATAAAGTCCTTCTAATTTTTGCTCAAGCTCAGATTTAGTTTGACTAACTTCTCTAGACTTGTCTGGATTAGAATAAATTTCTTCGTTACACAAAAGATTATCCAATTCTTCAATTTTCTCTTCTGTTTCCATGATTTCTTTTTCAATATTTTGCCTTTTCATTCTAAGCTTCTTTTCTTCTTCTCTTTTTTCTCTTTCTTTTCTTTTTTCTTCTTTTATTTGCGTTTTGGTCTTTTCTTCTAATGCTGTAGGCTGGCTAAGTTCTTCTAACTGTTTTTTCTTTTCTGTATAGTAATGGTAGTTTCCGTGATATTCAGTAATTCCAAGTTCATCTAAAACAAGTATTTTATCTATAACTTTATTTAAAAAATATCTATCGTGAGATATAACAAATAGCGTACCACTATAATTTACTAAGGCATCCTCTAATACTTCTTTAGAATCTATATCTAAATGGTTTGTAGGCTCATCAAGTAATAATAAATTGGATTTTGATAATATAAGTTTTAATATAGCAACTCTAGCACGTTCTCCACCGCTTAAAGTAGATATTTTTTTAAATACATCATCACCTTCAAATAATAATGCTCCAAGCATAGTTCTTATAGTAGTTTGAGTTAGCCTAGGGTTATCAGCCCATATTTCATCTATTATTGTATTGTCTAAATTTAGAGTTTTTTGTTCTTGGTGGAAATAGTTAACAGTTACACTAGCTCCTAAATTTATTTCTCCGCATAAAGGGGTTATTTCATTAGTTATTATCTTGAACAATGTAGATTTACCTATACCATTAGCACCTACTAATGCCACTTTTTCCCCCCTATATATATCTAAGTTTATATCTTTAAACAATATTCTAGTCCCATATGCCATAGTCAAGTCTCTAATTTGAAGTACATCATTGCCGCTAATTACTGCAGGGTCAAACTTTATTTTTGATTTTTTGCGATACTCTTCGGGTTTATCTATTAATTCTACTTTATCTAAGGCCTTTTCCTTACTACGAGCTCTTTTTACATGTTTTTCTCTTCCAAAAGCCTTTAATTGTTGAATGGATTCTTCTTGTTTTTTTACATCTTTTTGTTGATCTTCATATTTTTTTAATTCTATATCTCGTTGTGTTTGAGATAATCCTATAAAATTTGTATAGTTACCATTATAAGTCTTTAGTTTTTTATTGTGTATTTCAAATATCCTACCTACTACTTGATCTAAGAAATATCTATCATGGGATATTATAAGGACAGTGCCTTTGTACTGCTTAAGAAATATCTCTAGCCATTCTATGGCATCTGTATCTAGATGATTAGTAGGTTCATCAAGAAGAAGTAAGTTAGGCTTCTTTAAAAGCAACCTTGCTAAAAGAACTCTTGTCTTTTCTCCACCAGAAAGTATATTAATAGGCTTAGAAAAGTCTTCTTCGCTAAATCCTAATCCTCTTAAAACGCCTTTTGCTTCAGATCTATAACCGTATCCATTTTGCTCTGAAAATAACTCTAATTTATTCGAGTATTCATCCATAAGATTTTGAAGAATATTTGAATTGTTTTTTTGACTTTCTTCAGCAATTTTAAGTTCTAACTGTCTAAGATATTCTTCCATTTTCGTGAGGTCGCTAAATACTTCTAAAACTTCATCTAATATATTATTAGATGATTGGAAGTTTGTATTTTGTTGTAGGTATGCTATTTCTATATTTTTAGAAGTATAGATTTCTCCGCTATCGTATCCATATTCTCCAGATAGTATTTTAAATAATGTAGTTTTACCTGTACCATTAACTCCTATTATTCCTACTTTATCACCTTCATTTACAGTAAAACTAATATTTTCTAGTATAGTATCTATGCCAAAACTTTTATTTAAGTTATTACATGCTAAAATTATCATTTTATACCTCCTTGGCTATTTTAAATTATAATATTTGGATACAATATAATCAAGGTTGTAATTGCATAGAATAATGATTGACCAATAAAATAATATCTGTTATATTTTTTAATATAATAATTATGTTAATATTCTGACGGGAGGCTTTAAGTATGAGTAACAAGAACATATCGATGGCAGTAATAAGAAGGCTGCCCAAATATCACAGATATCTTAGAGATTTATTAGAAAAAGAGATATATAGAATATCTTCAAAAGAATTAAGTGAGATAATAGGATTTACAGCATCTCAAATTAGACAGGATTTAAATAACTTTGGAGGCTTTGGTCAACAAGGATATGGATATAATGTAGAAGAATTGCACGGAGAAATAAGCAAAATATTAGGATTAGATAAAAAGTATAACACTATAGTTATTGGTGCGGGGAACTTAGGTCATGCTATAGCAAATTACGCTGGATTTACAAAGTCTGGGTATGAGATAAAAGCCCTTTTTGATATAAATCCAAGAATGATTGGTCTAAAAATGAGAGACTTAGAAATATTAGATATAGAAAACGTAGAAAGTTATATAAAAGAAAATGACATAACTATAGGTGTTCTATGTATACCTAAACACGGAGCACAACAAGTAGCTGAAAAGCTTATAAATGCAGGTATAAAAGGTATATGGAATTTTGCACCTGTTGATTTAGAAGTTCCAAAAGATATTGTTGTAGAAAATGTTAATCTAACAGAAAGTTTATTTACATTATCTTATTTAATGAGCGAAGAAAATTAAAAAAGCTACCTACAAAGTAGGTAGCTTTTTTATTATTATTCTGGTTGAGGTGCATCTACTGGACAAACTCCAGCACAAGCTCCACATTCTATACAAACATTTTCATCTATTAGGTACTTGTCATCTCCTGCACTTATACAGTTAACTGGACATTCTGGTTCACAAGCTCCACAGCTTATGCAAGCATCTGATATTATGTAAGACATTTTAAATTCCTCCTTAGTAATAAAAATTTTTATTCGCTATCATTATAACAAAACTTTTAATAAATAACAATGGAATTATATTACCAAATCGAAAAAATTATTTTATATTAAATTACAAAATTGTAATTTAATTATAAAACACAATTATCTATAATAGATACTATAGGTCATAGAGTTATAAAGGAGAATATTTATATGAGAAAAACAAATAAACTTAGGTTATTTTTCGTGTGCTTAGTTATAGTATCGTTGGTAGGAATATGTTATTTTACAATAGTAAATTTTAATAAAAAACTTAAGGAAGATAGATTGGCTGATGCAAAAAAACAAGAGACACATATAGAAGATAAAAAAGAAGATATTAAGCCAGTTAGCATAACAATAAGTGCTGCAGGTGATGTAACTATGGGAAATTATAAAGGCGGATCTTATTATGGAAGTTTTGATCAAGAATTTGAGAAACAAAATGGAGATTTCACATACTTTCTTGAAAATGTAAGATCTATATTTGAAAATGATGATTTATCAATAGTAAATCTAGAAGGTCCATTAACTAAGTCTAGCGAGGCTCAAATTAAACAGTTTGCATTTAAAGGAGATCCTTCATATGTAAATATACTAAAGGAAGGAGACATAGAGGCGACAAATTTGGCAAATAATCATTCTAATGATTATTATGACAAAGGATTTAATGACACTAAAAATATATTAGACCAAAACAATATAAGCTATTTTGGCTTAAATGAAAAAGACATAGTAGATATAAAAGGCGTCAAGGTAGGGATGTTAGGCTATAAGGGATGGCCGGAGTACTATACTAAAGAAAATTTAGAAAAGATAAAAAGTGACTTAGATTATATGAAAGAAAATGCAGATATGACTATAGTATTTTTTCATTGGGGAAATGAAAATCAATACTATCCAGAAAAAGCACAAAAAGACTTTGCTCACTATGTAATAGATAATGGTGCAGATATAGTATTAGGAGGGCATCCTCATGTAGTTCAAGGGATAGAACAATATAGAGGAAAAACTATAGCATATAGTTTAGGAAATTTCTCTTTTGGAGGTAACAAAAATCCAAAAGACAAGGATACATTTATATATCAGCAAACCTTTACTTTCCATGAAAATGAATTAACAGAAACATCTAAACCTAATATAATTCCTTGCTCTATATCTTCTATAAACTCTAGAAATGACTATAGACCTACTATTTTAGAAGGATTGGAAAAAGATAGAGTATTGAATAAGATAAAAAGTCTTAGCGAACCGCTAAGCGATAATAATAAATAAATTTAATTAAATAAAATAAATGAAAAACTATAGTATATATAGAAATATATACTATAGTTTTTTGTTCTAAAGAGGAGGAATATTATGCAAGTCTATGCGTTGGTAGGCCCTAGTGGAACTGGTAAAAGTTATAGAGCCATAAAAGTAGCATATGAAAATGATATAGAATACATAATTGATGATGGAATATTAATACATAAAAATAAGATACTAGGTGGAAAGTCAGCTAAGCAGGCAGATACTAAAATGGAAGCTGTTAGAAGGGCAATATTCGACAATGAACAACATAAAGAAGAAGTAAAAAAAATAATAAAATCACAAGGTATTAAAAAAATATTATTAATAGGTACTTCTAAAAAGATGGTAAATCAAATAGCAAATAGGTTAGAATTAGGGCCTATAAATATAGAAATAAGTATATATGATATAGCTACAATAGAAGAAATAGAAGGAGCGAAGAAATCTAGGCTAGAGGAAGGAAACCACATAATCCCTGTACCGACATTAGAAGTAAAGAAAAGTTTTTTTGGAATAACTACAAATCCTATAAAGCTATTTTTAAAAAGTAAAAATAATCAACAGACAAGAGAAGTTGAAAAGACTGTAGTTAGGCCTACTTTTAGCTATATGGGCAAATACTATATAACATCTTCTGCAATAAAACAAATTGTTAGCTATGAAATAAGTAAATATGAATATATATGCAAGATAAACAATATAAACATTAATAATATAAAGCAGGACATTGAGATAAGCTTAAATATAGATATTAAAAGTTGCGATATAGCAAAAAATTGTGAGTCACTTCAAAAAAGTATACATAATATAATAAGTCAAATGACTTTAATGAATGTGACAAAAATCGACATTTACTTAAATAAAATGCGTTAAAATAAAATCAAACTAATTTAAAAAAAATCTATTCACACTATGACAAAATATGATATAATCTAATCGAAGACGTTAGCAATCGTTTTCAGGGGCTTAAAATTAGATGTCGTTAAGCGACAAAATATATAAAGGGGGCTTTAAAAATGTCTGAACAATTAAATCCATTTGAAATTGCAAGAATTCAAGTTAAAACTGCATGTGATAAATTAGGTGCAGACCCAGCAGTTTACGAAATATTAAAAAACCCAATGAGAGTATTAGAAGTATCATTCCCAGTTAAAATGGATGATGGAACTGTAAAATCATTTACAGGATATAGATCTCAACATAATAACGCTTGTGGACCATTTAAAGGTGGTTTAAGATTCCATCCAGATGTAAACATAGATGAAGTAAAAGCTTTATCTACTTGGATGACATTCAAGTGTTCAGTAACTGGTATACCATACGGTGGTGGTAAAGGTGGTATGGCTATAGATCCAGCAGATTATTCTACAGCAGAATTAGAAAGAATATCTAGAGGATTTGCAAAAGCTATAGCTCCAGTAATAGGAGAAAAAGAAGATATACCAGCTCCAGATGTAAACACTAATGGTCAAATAATGGCTTGGATGGTTGATGAATATGCAAACGTAACAGGAGAATTTGCTCCTGGAGTATTCACTGGAAAGCCAGTTGATTTCTACGGTTCTTTAGCAAGAAATGAAGCTACAGGATATGGTGTAGCTATGATGGCAAGAGAAGCTGCTAAGAAAACAGGATTAGATTTAAAAGACGCTACAGTAGCTGTTCAAGGATTTGGTAACGTTGGAACTTTCACTGCAACATACATACAAGAAATGGGAGCTAAAGTAGTTGCAATATCTGACCATACAGCTACATTATACAATGAAGATGGTATAGATGTAAAAGATTTAGCTGCTTATGCTGCGACAAATAAGAGATGTATAATAGGATATCCAAAAGCAACAAAGGTTGATGAAAATATATTAACTATGAAAGTAGATATATTAATGCCATGTGCATTAGAAAACCAATTAACTGGAGCTAATGCAGCTGATGTACAAGCTAAAATAGTAACTGAAGGTGCTAACGGACCTACAACTCCAGACGCTGATAAAATATTCGCTGAAAGAGGAATAATATTAGTTCCAGATATATTAGCTAATAGTGGTGGAGTTACAGTTTCTTACTTCGAGTGGGTACAAAACTTAATGAGATACTCTTGGGGATTTGAAGAAGTTCAAGAAAAGCAAGAAGTATTAATGGTTAAAGCATTTGAAGAAATATGGAACTTAAAAACTGAGCACGGTGTTGATATGAGAACTGCTGCTTACATGATGTCTATTAAGAGAATAGCAGATGCTATGAAATTAAGAGGATGGTATTAATAATATCGAATTCTATAAATTTTAAATAAAAACGAAAGGCTGCATTTAATGCAGCCTTTTATTTATATTAAGGACATTGTAGCAAATTTCTTATTATAGAGGTGTTTATATGATAGATTGTCATGTTCATATGTCTTTAAATGGAATGGACTTTAAAAAGTCTAGAGAAGAGTTAATGAAAGATACAAAAAAATATATAAAAAATGTACTTTTAGAATATAAAAATAGAGGGATAACTGTATTAAGAGATGGAGGCGATAATTTAGGTATATCATATATAGCAAGAGATATAGCTAAAGAAGAGGGTATAACACTAAAAACCCCTTTGTATGGAGTATATAAAAAGGGATATTACGGAAGTTTCTTGGGAAAAGGAGTAACGGGTATAGACGATTTCAAAAGCTTGTTTAAAGAATTAAAGAATAAAAAAATAGATCACTTAAAGATAATAATAAGTGGTATTGTTAGTTTTGATGAATATAAAAAGGTAGGAGATAGTGGTTTTAAATATAGTGAATTAGATTATATTGTGAAACTTGCAAAAGATAACAACTTACCTGTAATGGCTCATGTGAATTCAGTAAGAGGAATAGATATGGCTATAAGTTGTGGAGTTGACACTATAGAACATGGATACTTTATTACAAAAGAACAATTACAAGAGATAAAGGAAAAAGAAATAGTTTGGGTTCCAACACTATCACCGTTAGGAAATATTTTAGATACAAAAGATAAAAGATTTATTAAAAATATTAATGTTGTAGAACGTACATATAATGATCATTTAAATATGGTAAAAGAAGCTTATGATTTAAATGTAAAAATGGCTATTGGAAGTGATAGTGGATGCTATGGAGTTTTTCATGGACAAGGTTTGTTGGATGAAATAAATCATTTTTGTAAATCTGGAATAAAAAGACAGGATGTAATTAAAATGAATATAGACAACGGAAAGATAGTATGTGGGCTATAAATCGACAGAAAACTTTACAATTACATAAAAATAGTGTATTATATATATTGGAATACATAATTTAGGTGATATTTGGATAAAATAATAAATTTGAATTAAATTTTTTATTTTTTGATATACAAGATATTATATTTCTACATACTTATAATACAATAAAAAATGTAATTATTAGTTACAAAAGAGTTACAAGCATTTTTTAAATATCTTGTGTATTAGTATTTTATCCTACATAAGTTTCATCTAATAAAAATACCACATAAGGATGTTCTTATGATGAATTTTTAGGAGGGAAAAATTATGAAGAGAAAAATATTAGTACCGGTGTTTGCATCATTTATGGCTTTATCAATTAATTCTGTTGCATTTGCAAACCAAGATTTAGATAAAACTGACAATTTAACTGAAACACAAGACAACAGTACGAATGGATATGAAGAATTGTCATACAAGGTTGCAGAAGTTAAAGAAGGAACTGCTGTGAAAATAAGAAAAGTAGGAGAAGTTCAAGAAGTTGCTTATGAAGGCGATGTTTTAAAAGTAATAGGCAAACAGGGTGATTGGTACAAGATACAATTAGATGAAGAAACAGTAGGTTGGGCTCCAGCTAGATATTTAGAATTAATGAATGCAACAGCGTATATAAATGGTGATAAAGTCAATTTTAGATCAGAATCTAATATTGAATCAGAGTTATACGGTGAGTTAGCTCTTGGTGATTCGATAAAAGTTATTGAAGAACAAGATAATTGGATTAAAATAGAAAAAGATGGAAAAGAAGGATATATAAGATCTTTATATGTGTCTGAAGATAAACCAGAAATAGAAGAAGAAATACAAGAAGTAGTACAAGCTACAAAAGTAACTTCAAGAAGCACTTCAACTAGAACTTCTTCAAGTGTTTCAACAAAAACATCTTCAAACACAGAAGTTAAAGAGGCTAGCACTCAAAGTAATACTAATTACTCATCATCAAAAGCTAGTTCTATAATAAATACAGCTTATTCTAAAATGGGTAAACCATATGTTTGGGGAGCTGAAGGTCCGAACTCATTTGACTGTTCAGGATTTACTTCTTATGCTTTTAGAAGTGGCGCAGGAATTTCATTGCCGAGAACATCAATATCTCAAGCTGGTGTAGGAGTATCTGTTAGTAAAGGCCAATTACAACCAGGAGATCTAGTATTCTTCGACTCAGATAGAGATGGAGATATAAGTCACGTTGGTATATACGTAGGTGGAGGGCAATTTATACATGCATCTTCAAGTAAAGGTGTAACAGTATCTAGCTTAAATTCTGCATTCTACTCAAGTGTTTACAAAGGTGCAAAAAGAGTATTGTAATATAAAGTCGTTGGATTATCCAACGACTTTTTTGTTTAAAAAAATTTGACATATAACTACAATAATGATATTATAACAAAAAAGAAAATAACAACTTTTAAATTAGTCCAGAGAGACTAAAAAGGAGGAAATAATAATGTTAAAAGGAAGACATCTAATCCAATCGGAAGACTTTTCTATAGAAGAATTAAATAAAATTCTATCTTTATCTGAAGATATAATAAAAAACCAATCTAAATACTCTCGTGCATGTGAAGGTAAACTATTAGCAACTTTATTTTATGAGCCATCGACTAGAACTAAATTTAGCTTTGAAGCTGCAATGTCTAGATTAGGAGGAAGTAGCATAGGATTTTCTGAACCTAATGTATCATCTGTGGCCAAAGGCGAAAGTTTGAAAGACACTATACAAACAGTATCTAATTATTGTGATGTTATAGCAATGAGACATCCAAAATCAGGTTCAGCTCTAGAGGTATCAAAGTTTGCTAAGATACCTTTTATAAATGCAGGAGACGGAGAAAATCAACATCCAACTCAAACACTTACAGATCTTTTTACAATAAAATCCCTTAAAAAAACATTAGAAAGTCATACAATAGGTTTATGCGGTGACTTAAAATACGGAAGAACAGTACACTCTTTAGTTAAAGCTATGTCTAGACATAAAAACACTAAGTTTATATTCATATCACCTGAAGAATTAAAAATGCCTGATTACATAAAAGAAAGTATAGAAGGACATGAATACTATGAAACTTCAAATTTAGATGAAGTTATAGGAAGTCTAGATGTACTTTATATGACTAGAGTTCAAAAAGAAAGATTTGAGAATGAAGAAGATTATATGAATTTAAAAGATTCATATGTACTCAATAAATCTAAGTTAGATAAAGCCAAAGAAGATATGATAGTTATGCATCCATTACCTAGAAATAACGAAATAGAAGAAGAAATTGATATAGACCCAAGGGCTGTATATTTCAAACAAGCTAACTACGGAATGTACGTTAGAATGGCGCTTATAATCAAGCTACTAGGGGTTGATATACATGAGTAATATATTAATAAAAAACGCTCATATAATAGATGCAAAACAAGATATATATAGCGATATATTAATAGAAAATGGAATAATAACTAAAATTGGTAAAAGTATAAATGTAGATAATCATAATGTTATACGTGAAACAAATTGTATAATTATGCCATCTTTTGTAGATATGCATAACCATCTAAGAGATCCTGGATATACATACAAAGAGGATTTAGAAAGTGGACAGAGGGCTGCTTTAAAAGGTGGATATACAACATTATGCTCCATGGCAAATACAAGTCCTGTATGTGATAATACAGAGACTATGGAATATATAATAAATAAATCAAAACAGCTAAATTTATGTAATATAAAACAAGTAGGTGCAATTACAAAAAATTTAGATGGAAAAGAAATAGTAGATATAGAGTCTATGAGAAAATATACAAACTTATTTTCAGATGATGGGAATACAATACTTAGTGAAGAAATAATGAAAGAAGCATTAAAGTTATCTTCGAAATACAATTTTAAAATACTTACCCACTGCCAACCTGAGTATGAAATAGTAAGAAGAGATTTAAGCTTATTGAAGTCTATAGGTGGGAACTTACATATATGCCATATAAGTTTAAAAGATACCTTAGACGAAATTAAAAAATATAAAAAACAAGGGATGAATTTTACCTGTGAGGTTAGTCCACATCATATATTTGAATATGGACTTGATTATAAAGTAAATCCATCATTTGCAAAAAAGGAAGATATAAATCATCTTATACAAGGGATAAAAGATGGACATATAGATGTTGTAGGAACTGACCATGCTCCTCATAGTAAAGAAGATAAAATAAATGGATCGCCTGGAATATCCAATATAGAAGTAGCTTTTAGTATGGTTTATAAGGTATTTAATGAAAATAATATATCAATTAATAAGTTAAGTGAAATGATGTCTTACAACCCAGCAAATATATTAGGTATAAACTGTGGACTTATAAAAGAAGGATATAAAGCAGATCTGGTTTTAGTAGATATAAATAAAGAATACAAAATAAATACAGATGAATTTATTTCAAAAGGAAAAAATAATCCCTTTAATAACTATAAAGTAAAAGGAGAAGTAGTTACTACTATAAAGGATGGAAATATCGTTTATGATGTTAGGGGGGCTCAAAATGTATAAAGTATTAAGTAATGATTATATGGGAGAAGATATGTATCTTCTAAAAATAGAAGGCAACTTTGAAGGGAAAATGGGTCAGTTTTATATGTTAAGAGCGTGGGACAAGTTTCCCTTATTATCTAGACCAATAAGCATACACGATATAGAGGACAACTATATAAGTTTTTTATATAAAGTAGTTGGTCAGGGAACGGAAATACTAAGCACACTAAAGTCAAATGACAGTATAAAATTAGAAGGGCCTTATGGAAATGGATTCGAAAATATAAATGGAAAAATAGCTTTAGTTGGTGGAGGTATGGGAGTTGCACCATTATACCTTGCAGCTAAAACTTTAGATAATATAGATGTATATATGGGATTTAGGGACAAACCAATATTATTAGATGAATTTAAAAATATATCAAACAATGTACACGTTGCCATAGGGGATAAACTTGTTACAGATATAATAGAGATAAATAATTATGACTATATAATAACTTGTGGACCACAAATAATGATGGAAAAATTAGTAGATATGTGTAATGATACAAATACAAAAATAATGATATCTATGGAAAATAAGATGGCATGTGGGATAGGTGCTTGCCTAGTATGTACTTGTAAAACTAAATTTGGAAATAAAAAAACTTGTAAAGACGGCCCTGCCTTCTGGGGAGAGGAAGTGATCTTTAATGGCTAATTTAGAAGTTAAGTTTAAGAATATATCCTTTAAAAATCCTGTTATAATGGCATCTGGAACATTTGGATTTGGAAGGGAATATGGACAAGTATACAATATTGAAAAATTAGGTGGAATAAGTAGCAAGGGTCTAACTTTAAATAAAAGAGATGGAAACAATGGATGTAGAGTATATGAAACTCCGTCTGGAATGTTAAATAGCGTAGGTTTAGAAAATCCAGGGATACAAGGGTTTATAGAAAACGAAATGGATTATTTTAAAAACTTAGACTTAGTAAAAATAGTTAATATAGGGGGGTCAACGATAGAAGATTATGTTAAGTCTATAGAAATTATAAATAGTCAATCTGTAGATATAATAGAGCTAAATATATCTTGTCCTAATGTAAGACAAGGTGGAATGGCATTTGGAATAAAAGATACAGTAGCAAGAGAAGTTATAAAAGAGGTAAGAAAATCAACAAACCTGCCTCTGTTAATAAAGTTATCTCCAAATGCTGAGGATATAGTAAAAATGGCTCAAGTATGCCAAGAAGAAGGAGCCGATGGAATATCTTTAGTAAATACTTTTAAAGCTATGGCTATAGATATAAATAAAAGAAAACCTGTATTTGAAAATATATATGCTGGATTATCTGGACCCGCTATAAAGCCAATAGCACTTAGAATGGTACATGAAGTATGTAAAAATATTTCTATACCAGTTATAGGAATGGGTGGAATAACTAGTGGAAAAGATGCAATAGAATTTATAATGGCAGGAGCAACCTGTATACAAGTAGGAACTGCAAACTTTATTAATCCTAAAATAGGACTACAAATAATAGATGAAATTAATAATTTTATGGATAAAGAAAAAATTAAGTCCCTAGATGAAATAAGAGGGATAATATAGGGGGTAAAATTATGGAAAAGATTATAACTATAGAAAATATATTAAAAAAGAGTGATGCATTACTTGAAGGTCATTTCTTGCTATCATCAGGTAAGCATAGTAATAAATATGTACAATGTGCTAAGGTACTAAGATTTCCTAAATATGCAGAAACAGTATTAAGTACAGTTGTAGAGCAAATAAAGGATATTGATATAGACTTAGTAGTAGGACCTGCTATGGGAGGGGTTATAGTATCTTATGAAATAGGAAGACAGCTAAATAAAGAATCCATATTTACAGAAAGAAAAGATAATATAATGCAACTTAGAAGAGGATTTGAGATACCAAATGGAGCTAAAGTTTTAATAACAGAAGATGTTGTTACTACAGGTAAATCTACCATTGAAACAAAGAATGTAATAGAAGGTTTAGGTGGAAAAGTAATAGGAGTAGCTTGTATAGCGGATAGAACTAGTGTAGATATAGGATTACCTATATACAGCGCCATAAAAGTAGATATAGAAGTACATGATCCAGATAACTGTCCTCTGTGCAAAGCTAATATACCAATAGTAAAGCCTGGAAGTAGGGAATTTAAATAAAACTAAATAAATCTTTTTAAAGTAGTCCAGAGAGGCTAAAAAGGGTATAACATAGATATTATACATTTATGTATAATTTCTATGTGGAAAAACTCCTTTGTCTCTATGACAAAGGAGTTTTTTAATATATATAAATAAAAGGAGATGTTACTATGAAGGGAAGAGAAAGATTAATAGTTGCATTAGATACAGATAGTTTTGATAAGGCTAAAGATTTAATAGATAAATTAGATGAAGTTGTAGATATATTTAAAGTAGGACTTGAACAATATATAGCAACAAAAGGAAAGATAATAGAATATTTAAAAGATAAAAATAAAAAGATATTTTTAGACCTTAAGTTCCATGATATACCAAATACAATGATGTCAGCAGTAAGAGAGGTCACAAAAGATAACGTATGGATGATGACTATACATGTATCAGATATAGAAGGTATGAAACAGGTAGCAAAAATAGCAAAAGAACAAGCTGAAGAATTAAATATACAAAAACCTATAATAGTAGCAGTTACAGTGTTGACATCTTTGGACGAAAAAGATTTAAAAGATATAGGATGTAATTTGGATATTCAAGAAGCCGTTATAAAAAGAGCTAAACTTGCTAAGGAAGCAGAAATAGATGGGGTAGTATGTTCAGCACAAGAAGCTAGTTATATAGTAGAAAATTGTGGACCAGACTTTGTCACAGTATGTCCAGGAATAAGGCCTTCCTCTTTAGATGCTGGTGATCAAAAGAGGGTAGTAAATCCAACTGAGGCGATACAAAATGGAGCTCATTATTTAGTAGTTGGAAGACCTATAACACAATCACACAATCCTAAAGAATCTGCAATTAATATGATGAAAGAAATAGAAAAAGCTTGGGAGGTTAGATATGAAAGCTAAACTTATATTAGAAGATGGAACTATATTTGAAGGAAAAGCATTTGGATATTTAAAAGAAAGTGTTGGCGAAGTAGTATTTAACACATCAATGATAGGATATGGAGAGGTTTTAACAGACCCATCTTATTATGGACAAATAGTAGTTATGACTTACCCTCTTATAGGGAATTATGGGATAAACCTAGACGATGTTGAATCAAAAGGAGTGCATGTAAAAGGATTTATAGTAAGGGAAAAAAGCGATAATCCAAGTAACTTCAGATGCGAAATGGATTTAGATACTTATCTTAATCAAAACAAGGTAATAGGTCTTGAAGATATAGATACAAGAGCTTTAACTAAAATACTGAGAAATAACGGGACAATGAAAGGAATAATAACTTTAGATAATAGCGGTATAGAAGATATTAAAGATAAGCTAGACAAGTTTAGTAATATTGATGCCGTGAGTAATGTAACTACCAAAGAAATATACACAATAGATGGTAATGGAAAACACATTGCTATTATGGACTTTGGTATAAAACAAAATATAATAAGATCATTTAGAAATAGAGAATGTAAAATAACTGTATTTCCAGCTAATGCTACTAGCAATGAAATACTAAATGTAAATCCAGACTTGATATTCTTATCAAATGGGCCTGGAGATCCAGAAGACTTGGTTGACACTATACAAACTATAAAAGAATTGGTAGGAAAAAAGCCAATAGTTGGTATATGTTTGGGGCATCAATTATTAGCACTTAGTCTAGGAGGTCAAACATCAAAACTTAAGTTTGGACATAGAGGTGGAAATCATCCTGTAAAAGACACTGAAGAAAATAAGGTATTTATTACATCACAAAATCATGGATATTATGTTTCACGTATGCCAGAAAACATGAAAGTTACTCATATAAATTTAAATGATAATACAGTGGAAGGTATGAGACACAAGATGTTACCTATATATAGTGTACAATATCATCCAGAAGCTTGCCCTGGACCGATGGATAATGACTATATATTTGATAAGTTCTTAAAATTAATATAAATAAGGGGAGATATATATGCCAAAGGATAATAGTATAAAAAAAGTATTAGTTTTGGGGTCAGGACCTATAATAATAGGTCAAGCAGCTGAATTTGATTATTCAGGAACACAGGCTTGTCAAGCGTTGAAAGAAGAAGGAATAGAGGTAGTTTTAATAAATAGTAATCCAGCTACTATAATGACTGATAGAGAAATAGCTGACAAAATATATATAGAGCCATTAACATTGGAATTTATAGAAAAAATAATAGAAAAGGAAAGGCCGGATAGCTTACTAGCTGGAATGGGAGGTCAAACAGGATTAAATTTAGCTGTTGAATTATATGATAAAGGAATATTAGATAGATACAACGTAAGAGTAATAGGAACATCTATAGAATCCATAAAAAAAGGCGAAGATAGAGACACATTTAGAGATTTAATGATGGATATAGAACAACCTGTAGTTAAAAGTGAAATAGTAACTAATTTAGAAGAAGGTTTAGAATTTGCAAATACAATAGGATATCCAGTAATTGTAAGACCTGCATATACACTAGGTGGAACTGGTGGGGGAATAGCAGAAGACAAGGATGAATTAGTAGAAATATTAACTCAAGGATTACAACTTAGCCCAGTAAATCAGGTACTATTAGAAAAATCTATAAAAGGTTGGAAAGAAGTCGAATATGAGGTAATGAGAGACTCTAATGGCAACTGCATAACTGTATGTAACATGGAAAACATAGACCCTGTTGGTATACACACTGGAGATAGTATAGTTGTTGCGCCAAGTCAAACATTAAGCGATAAGGAATATCAGATGCTTCGTAGGGCCTCTATAGATATAATAAATGCTGTAGAAGTACAAGGTGGATGCAATGTACAATTTGCACTAAATCCAAATAGTTTTGAATATGCAGTTATAGAAATAAACCCGAGGGTAAGTAGATCATCAGCATTAGCATCTAAGGCAACTGGATATCCTATAGCTAAGGTTGCAGCAAAAATAGCGCTAGGATATGGATTAGATGAAATAAAAAATGCAGTTACCAAGAAAACATATGCTTGCTTTGAACCAACACTAGATTATGTAGTTGTTAAAATACCTAAATGGCCTTTTGATAAATTTCATAATGCAAATAGAAAACTAGGAACTAAGATGATGGCTACAGGAGAAATTATGGCTATAGGAAGTAATTTTGAAGCTGCATTCCTTAAAGGAATAAGGTCACTTGAAATAGGAAAATACTCTCTTATCCATAATCAATCTCAAAATCGCAGCTTAGATGAACTAAAATCTAGGGTAATAGTTCCAGATGACGAAAGAATATTTGACTTAGCAGAAATGATAAGAAGAGGATACCAGATAAATAAGATTTCCGAAATAACAGGGGTAGATAAATGGTTTATAAACAAAATAAAATGGATAGTAGATGAAGAAGAGAAGCTGACAAAATCCAAAATAGAAGACTTATCTAAAGAATACTTATATGATCTTAAGAAAAAAGGATTTTCAGATAAGGGTATAGCTGACCTTATGGAAATAAGTCCAGAAAGAATATATGAGCTTAGAAAGTTATATAATATAAATCCTGTATATAAAATGGTAGATACTTGTGGTGGAGAATTTGATGCACTTTCTCCTTATTACTACTCAACTTATGAAACATATGATGAAGTGGAAGTTAGTAACAAAAATAAAGTAATAGTTATAGGGTCTGGACCTATACGAATAGGACAAGGGATAGAATTCGATTATTGCTCTGTGCACTCTGTAAAAGCTCTTAAGAAAATGGGGATAGAGACTATAATAATTAATAATAACCCGGAAACAGTAAGTACAGATTTTGATATATCAGATAAGTTGTACTTTGAACCCCTTACAGAAGAAGAAGTTTTAAATATAATAGAAAAAGAAAAGCCCTATGGAGTTATACTTCAGTTTGGTGGACAGACTGCCATAAAATTATCTAAATTCCTAAAAGAAAATAATGTAAATATACTTGGTACAAGCTTTGAGGATATAGATACAGCAGAAGATAGAGAAAAATTTGATGATTTACTTGAAAAACTTAATATAAATAGACCAAAAGGAAAGGCTATATGGTCAGTAGAAGAAGGAATAAAAGAAGCTGAAAACTTAGGATATCCAGTACTAGTTAGACCATCATATGTATTAGGTGGTCAAGGAATGGAAATAACCTACGAAGAAGATGGATTGATACAATACCTTAAAGGTGCATTTAAGAGAGATAGGAAAAATCCTGTTCTTATAGATAAATATATAATTGGTAGAGAAATAGAAGTAGATGCTATATGTGACAAGGAAAATATATTAATACCTGGAATAATGGAGCATCTAGAGAGAGCAGGTATACATTCTGGAGATAGCATAACAATGTATCCTAGCCAAAATATAAGTGATGATATAAAACAAAAAATACTAGAGTATACTAAAAAAATATCTCTTAATTTAAATGTATTAGGAATGATTAATATACAATTTATAGAATATAATGGAGATTTGTATATTATAGAGGTAAATCCAAGGGCTAGTAGAACAGTTCCGTATATAAGTAAGGTAAGTAATGTACCTATAGTAGAACTTGCAACTAAAGTTATGTTAGGAGAAAAATTACAAGACTTAGGCTATGGAGTTGGTATATATAAAGAGCCTAATTTAGTGTCGGTTAAGGTTCCAGTATTTTCTACTGAAAAGTTGTCTAAAGTAGAGGTAAGTTTGGGTCCTGAAATGAGATCGACAGGTGAAGTGTTAGGCGTTGGAGAAACCCTTGGCGAAGCATTATACAAAGGGTTTATAGCATCAGGTAGAGAAATGATGAAAAATAAAGGTGTAGTATTAGCTACCATAAATGATTATGATAAAGAAGAGTTTATAGATATAGCAAAGGAAATATATGATTTAGGATTTAAATTTATAGCTACTAAAGGGACAGCGGATATACTCTTGAATCATGGAATAAAATCAAATATTATTAATAAAGTTAACGAGGAAAAACCTAATATATTAAATGTTATAAGAGATAAAGAAGTAGATATAGTTATAAATACCCCAACTAAAGGAAATGACTCAACTAGAGATGGATTTAAAATAAGAAGGACAGCTATAGAATTTGGGGTAGAAGTAATTACATCATTAGATACATTAAAGGCAATGATAGGCATTATGAAAAAAGATATGCATAATGAAAATTTAAAAGTATTTAATATTGCAGAATAAATGAAAGAACAAAAGGCGTGATTTCTATATAATATAGAAATCACGCCTTTATTTAATTAAAATTTTTAGAAAAACTTATTTTAAATTTAATATATTTCTTATTTCATCATTTAAAATACTTAGATGTTCTGGATTATTTATTAAATCTACTTTATTTATATCGACATATAAAACAGGAGATTGTTCATAATTAGATATCCAACCCTCATATCTGCTATGGAGATTTGTCCAATAGCTCTTGTCTACAGCTTTTTCCATCTCTCTACCCCTAAGATTTATTCTATGAAGTATAGTATCTATAGAACCATCAAGATATATCATTAAATCTGGTTTTCTTAAATATGGTAACATATCATAAAATAGCTCTTTATAAGTTACATAGTCTCTTTCATTCATTTTGCCATCTTCGTATAGAGCCTGGGCAAATATTTCAACATCCTCATATATACTTCTGTCTTGAATGTTATTAAATGTATTTAATTCTATTTCTTTTTGTTGCTTAAATCTTTGAGCTAAAAAATACAACTGTAAATGAAATCCCCATTGTTTTTGATTCAGGTAAAAATCTGATAAATAAGGATTATTATCCACCTTTTCAAAATGAGTTCTAAAATCAAGAGACTCTCCTAAGAGTTTTGTTAATGTAGACTTTCCAGCTCCCACATTACCAGCTACAGTTATAAATCTATTTCTATAAGGATCTAGTTCGCATTTAATTTCACAGTTGTCTATAAGTTTAAACATTAATTGTACCTCCTAAGTTGCTAATGGCGTCCTCTACCTTTTTTATTAACATTTTTCTATCTTCTTCATTATTAAGAAAATCAAGGTTAGAATTATCTATTTCTATTATTAAAGGAATCTTATCTCCGAAATGATGTTTTATAGAAAGCGGGTCAAAATAATATTTATACTCTTTTCTAAGAGTATCTATGTAAATTTGATCCATTTGCCTTTCAAAACTTCTATCTCTCATAGCTATTCTCTTCATAAGAGTATCGGTATTAGAAGTAAGATAAATTATAATATCAGATTGAGGTAAATCACTTACAAATATATTATAAACTTGTTTATATCTATGAAATTGTTTTTTATCCAAAGTAAGTCCTGCAAATACTAGGTTTTTTATTATGTTATAGTCACTGACTACGTTTTGACCTTTGCGGAGTACTTTTTCAGCATCTTCAAGCTGTTTTATTCTATTAAACAAGAAAAATGATTCTGTTTGCAAAGCATATTCCTTTATATCGGTATAAAATTTAGATAAAAATGGGTTTTCCTCAATAATTTCTCGTAACAGTATAGCATTAAAATGCTCGTTTAATATATTTGCTAAAGTAGTTTTGCCTACACCTATAGGCCCTTCGATAGATATAAATATGCCTTTTTTATTCATCATAGTCAATCACCTTCTAAAAATAGTGTCTAAAATATTTTATCAAAAAAGAAATATTAATGCTACCTTATGGGTGTAATTAAATAATGGAAAATAAAATAGGAAGATGTAATTAATTTTGTATAAATTTGGGTAAATTAACTATATAAGGTATATGAAAGGAGAAGTATTATGAAAATACATGAAGATGATAATAAAATTATTGTGGAAAATTTACCTGATTTTGACCTTAAGCATATATTCGAATGTGGTCAGTGCTTTAGATGGAATCTTGAGGAAGATGGATCGTATACAGGAGTAGTAAAATCAAAAGTAATAAATGTTAAAAAGGAAGACAATAAAGTTTATTTTGATAATACAAATTTAGAAGAATTTCATAGTATATGGTATAGATATTTTGATTTAGAGACAGATTACAATAAAATAAAAAAAGAGTTAAAGAAAAGGGATAAATATCTAGATAAAGCAACAGAATTTGGTCATGGGATAAGAATTTTGCAACAAGATGAATGGGAAATGCTTATATCATTTATAATATCTGCTAATAATAGAATACCTATGATTAAGAAAGCTATAGAAAACCTATCATCTAGATATGGAGAATATATAGGAGAGTATAGAGAAAAGAAATATTACGCATTTCCAACTCCAGATGAAATGAACAAGCTAAGTGAAGAAGATATAAGGTCTTGTAAAACTGGATTTAGGGCACAATATATAAAAGATACGGCCTATGCAGTAGTTTCTTATAATTATGATTTATATAAATACAAAAACTTAGATACAGATATGTGCAGAAAAGAACTGCTTAAATTTAGTGGGGTAGGTCCAAAGGTTTGTGATTGTATAGCGTTATTTTCTATGCAAAAGTATGACACTTTTCCTGTTGATGTATGGGTAAAAAGAGTTATGCAAGAATTTTATGTATCTGAAGATATGAGTTTAAAGAAAATGAGAGAGTATGCAATAGAGAAATTTGGTGGTTTAGCAGGATTTGCACAACAATACCTTTTTTACTATGCTAGAGAGTTAGGCATAGGAAAAGGATAGGAGGTTACATGAATATTGTAGAAACTATATTTATGACACTGATAATCTTATCTTATATATCTGCAATATTTGTATCTATAAGCATAATTTTGGAAAATAGAGATCCGTCCAAAACTATAGCATGGCTACTTATATTTATTTTGATTCCTATAGCTGGTTTGATTGTATATATCTTCTTTGGAAGAAACATAAGAGAAAGAAAAATATTTAAAACAAGACAAATGGTAGATGACATTAGAGAATCTAATTTATTTAAAAATCTTCAAGAGTTTGAGGATTTGGTTTTGATGGAAAAGAAGGCTATAGCTGAAAAGAAACTATTAAGTAGTGAAGATAGTTGTGATACAAAAAGAAGAGTTGTAAACTTACTTTTAAATACAGGTAGGTTTCCATTTACTATAAATAACAATGTAAAAGTATTTAGGGATGGAAGTGAAAAATTTGATTCGCTTATAGAAGACTTGAAAAATGCAAAATCTCATATACATCTTGAATATTTTATAATAAAGTACAGTGAAATAGGAAATAAAATAAAAGAAATTCTAATTCAAAAATCAGAAGAAGGCGTAGAAGTAAAAATATTATACGATGATGTTGGATGCTGGAAACTTTGGTTTAATAGAAAATTCTTTTATGATATGAGAAAGCGGGGTATATTAGTGTATCCTTTTTTACCAGCTAAATTTCCTATTATATCTAGTCAATTAAATTATAGGAATCACAGAAAAATCGCTGTCATAGATGGATGCATAGGTTACACAGGCGGAATTAACATTGGAGATGAGTATCTAGGAAGAAATAATAAATTTGGTTATTGGAGAGATACTCATATAAGAATAGAAGGAACATCTGTGTATATGCTCCAAATGGCGTTTTTAATGGATTGGTACTTTACAACAAAAGAGGCCATATTTGAAGAAAAGTATTTTCCAAGTATAAACAATAAAGGTAACAGTATGGTTCAAGTAGTGCCTAGCGGACCTGATAGTGACTGGGAAGCTATACACTATGCATATTTTACAGCTATATGTGAAGCAAAAGAAAAAATATATATAGAAACACCTTATTTTATACCAGATGAAAGTATACTAAAAGCATTAAAATCTGCAGCACTAAGTGGAGTTGATGTTAGAATAATATTTCCAAAAATTGCAGACCATAGGATAGTCCACGAAGCATCTTACTCCTATTTTGGAGATATACTAAAAGCTGGGGGTAAGGTATATTTATACAATAAAGGGTTTATACATTCTAAAGTTATGATAATAGATAATAAACTGGCATCTATAGGTTCTGCTAACATGGACTTAAGAAGCTTTATGTTAAATTTTGAAGTTAATGCATTTCTATATGATAAAAGCATAGTTAAGGATATTACAGGTGATTTTAATGAGGATTTAAGAAATAGTGAGGAAATTACAATGGATAAATATTGTAATAGAGCTACTATAAAAAAGATAAAGGAATCTGCAGCTAGACTATTCTCACCATTGTTATAAAAAGACTGCTTTTATGAGCGGTCTTTTATAATTTTGTTAACCTAAATTCAGTAAAATCAACAATTACATAAATATGAAAATATAGGTAAAAAAAATCAAAAAATACTTGCAAAAAATAACCAATTAATATAATATAATAGTTGTTAGCACTCGATGATGAAGAGTGCTAACATAAAACCGTATTAAATGATAAAATTTTACATAAAATTATAAAAACTAATAGGAGGGATAAATATGAAAATAAGACCATTAGGGGACCGAGTTGTTATAAAAAAGGTAGAAGCTGAAGAAAAAACTAGAAGTGGTATAGTATTACCAGGAACAGCTAAAGAACAACCACAAATGGCAGAGGTTGTAGAAGTAGGACCTGGAGGATTAATAGACGGGAAAGAAGTGACAATGGAATTAAAAGTTGGAGATAAAGTTATATTCTCTAAATATGCTGGAACAGAAGTTAAGCTAGATGGAGAAGAATACACTATATTAAAACAAAGTGACATATTAGCAGTTGTAGAATAATAAAATTTAACTTACGTTTATATAAAAATATTTAGAAATTAACAATAGGAGGGGTTTGTTATGGCTAAGGAAATTAGATTTTCAGAAGCTACAAGAAAAGCTTTAGAAACTGGTGTTAATAAACTAGCAGATACAGTGAAGGTTACATTAGGACCAAAAGGAAGAAATGTTATATTAGATAAAAAATTTGGTTCGCCACTTATAACTAACGATGGTGTTACTATAGCTAAAGAAATAGAATTAGAAGATCCGTATGAAAATATGGGAGCTCAATTAGTTAAAGAAGTTGCTACTAAAACTAATGATGTAGCTGGAGATGGTACAACAACAGCTACAGTTCTTGCTCAAGCTATAATAAGAGAAGGATTAAAAAATGTAACAGCTGGAGCTAATCCAATATTGCTAAGAAAAGGTATACAAAAAGCTGTTGATGTAGCAGTTGAGGAATTAAAGAAACAATCAAGAACTGTAGAAACTAAAGAAGCTATAGCTCAAGTTGCTTCTGTTTCATCTGGAGATGAAGAAGTAGGAAATTTAATAGCTGAGGCTATGGAAATAGTAGGAAAAGATGGAGTTATAACTGTAGAAGAATCTAAGACGATGCATACTGAGTTAGATGCGGTAGAAGGTATGCAGTTTGATAGAGGATATGTTTCTGCATATATGGTAACAGATGTTGAAAAAATGGAAGCTGTATTAAGCGATCCATACATATTAATAACTGATAAAAAGATATCTAATATACAAGAATTACTACCATTACTAGAGCAAATAGTACAACAAGGAAGAAGATTACTGATAATAGCAGAGGACGTTGAAGGTGAAGCTTTATCTACATTAGTACTTAATAAGTTAAGAGGTACTTTTGAAGTTGTTGCTGTTAAAGCTCCAGGATTCGGTGATAGAAGAAAAGCCATGTTAGAAGATATAGCTATTTTAACAGGTGGTCAAGTTATATCTGAAGAAGTTGGATTAGACTTAAAAGAAGCTAATTTATCTATGTTAGGTAGAGCAAGCACTGTTAAGGTTAACAAAGATAACACTACAATAATTGGTGGTGCCGGAGATGAAAAATCTATAGAAGATAGAGTAAATCAAATAAAAGTTCAAATAGAAGGAACTACTTCTGAATTTGACAAAGAAAAATTACAAGAAAGACTAGCTAAACTTGCTGGAGGAGTAGCTGTTATAAAAGTTGGAGCTGCCACTGAAACTGAATTAAAAGAAAGAAAATTAAGAATCGAAGATGCGCTAAATGCTACTAGAGCTGCTGTTGAAGAAGGTATAGTAGCCGGTGGTGGTACAGCACCTGTTAGTGTAATACCAGCGGTAGAAGCTTTAGTTCAATCATTAGAAGGCGAAGTTAAAATAGGAGCTCAAATAATAAGAAAATCATTAGAGGAGCCATTAAGACAAATAGCAACAAATGCAGGTCTTGAAGGCGCTGTTATAGTACAAAATGTTATGAACTCTGAGCCAGAAATGGGATTTGATGCATTAAACGAAAAATATGTAAACATGATAGAAGCTGGTATAGTTGATCCAACTAAAGTTACAAGAACAGCATTACAAAATGCTGCATCTATAGCTGCTGTATTCTTAACTACAGAAGCTGCTGTAGTTGATATACCTGGAAAAGAAGACCCGATGCCTGGAATGGGTGGCGGAATGCCGATGATGTAATTGAAAGAGAGTGCTTAGTCACTCTCTTTTTTATTATAAGGAAATGATAATTTCCAACTGATAAACTTGAGCAACGGTCCTCTTTCTTAAGGTCGTTGGCGATATGAGCAAAGCGAATTTTAGTGTATAAAGTATAAAAGATATGTTAAAATTAATATACACCACAACTTTAGGGAGTGAAAACTTAATGAATATGGAATATATAAAAGACATACTTCAAAATGTTAAAAATGATAATATAAATCTAGATGATGCATTAAATAAACTTAAAACTCTTCCATTTGAAGATATAGGGTATGCGAAAGTAGATCATCACAGAAAAATAAGAACTGGATATCCTGAGGTTATATATTGTGAAGGAAAAACAGATGAACAGATAATAGGTATAATAGAAAAAATGAGTGAAAAAGGTTCAAACGTATTAGGAACTAGATGTAGAAAAGAATCATATGAGAAATTAAATAAAATATATCCTAGCCTAGAGTATAATGAGTCTGCTAGAATAATAAAATTACAAAGTGAACCAATTGAAATAAAAGGTAAAGGAAAAATATTGGTAGTAACAGGTGGAACATCTGACATACCAGTAGCAGAAGAAGCATACCATACAGCGCAATTTCTAGGGAATGATGTGGAGAAATTATATGACGTAGGAGTAGCTGGTATACATAGGTTATTGAATAATTCAGATATTTTAAATTCTGCTAGAGTGATAATAGCTGTTGCAGGTATGGAAGGCGCTCTACCTAGTGTAGTAGGAGGTCTTGTAGATGTTCCTGTTATAGCAGTACCTACATCTGTAGGGTATGGAGCTAATTTTAATGGGATATCGGCTTTACTTACTATGCTAAATAGCTGCGCTTCAGGTATATCTGTAGTTAATATAGACAATGGTTTTGGAGCGGGATACTTGGCTAGTATGATAAATAAGTTGTAGATAGGAGATAAATATGAAAGAAAGAATATTGTATTTAGATATGGTAAATGGAATTTCAGGAGATATGACATTGGCATCTTTACTGGACTTAGAAATACCAGAAGAAATATTTTTAGAAGAACTATCGAAGTTAAATTTAGATAATGAATATGAAATAAAAGTAACTTCTAAAGAAGTAAATGGTATTGTTGGGAAAAATGTTGAAGTTATAATCAAAAATAATAATATAAGTCATAATCACAGAAACTTAATCGATATATATGACATTATAGATAAAAGCCAATTAGGTGAAACTGTAAAAGAACTATCGAAGACTATGTTTATGACTATAGCTAAAGCAGAAGCTAAGGTGCATGGGACTACTATAGACAAAGTTCATTTTCATGAGGTGGGCGCTGTAGATTCTATAGTAGATATCGTAGGTTGTTCTATTTTAATAGATATATTAAACATAGATAAGGTTTATGCCTCTACAATTCCCTTGGGATCAGGGTTTGTAAAATGTGACCATGGAATGATACCTGTTCCAGCCCCAGCAACTATAGAAATACTAAAGGGAGCAAAGGTTAAGTTAAACAATGTACGTGGGGAATGTACGACTCCAACGGGAGCAGCTATAGCAAAAACATTAGTAACTGAATTTGTAGACGATATAGAATTTGAAGTGAAGAAGATAGGGTATGGTATGGGTAAAAAAGAATTTGAAGTGCCAAACATGCTAAGGTCTATAATAGGAGTAAAAAAAAAGAAGAAATAATATATGAAGTGAGTGCTAATATAGATGATATGTCATCAGAAATATTTTCATATTTATATGAAGAAATATTATCTATAGGGGCATTGGATATATATACTCAAAGTATATATATGAAAAAAAACAGACCTGCTGTTAAATTATCTGTAATATGTATTGAAGATGACCTAGAAAACATTATAGAAGTTATTCTAAAGGAAACTAGCACCTTTGGAGTAAGATTTAATAAGTACAATAGAGAGATACTTTCTAGAAAAATAAAAACCATAAACACTATATATGGTAAGGTAAAAGTTAAATTAGGATACTATGATGAAAAATTAATAAAAGTTACTCCAGAATATGAAGATTGTAAATTAATAGCTAAAAACTTAAGTCTATCTTTGAATAAGGTATACAATGATGTAAATATTTCTATACATGAATATTTTAAATCAAATATGTTGACATAAACGACAAATTTTGATAATCTAATATACAACAACTCAAAGAAACACAATTTAATATCACTCATATATACTCAGCAATATGGGCTGAGAGTCTCTACCGGTACACCGTAAATGTACTGACTATGAGTGAAGTTATTATAGGATAATATCTATTATATAAAAAGTGAGCTTTTAGGCCGATTATAAATCCCTAAGGGTTTGCTTTAAAAAGTAGATATTAAAAGACCTATATAATAATTTCACTTATAGAAATTATTATATAGGTCTTTTTTGTATAAATATTTATTTTTTTTAATTTTTTTAAAACACGAACTATAATATAAAAATAAAATTTTAAAATTCGACATTTTGCATTATTATAAAGTGTTATTAATTAGTTAATACTATTATATATAATACTAAGGAGGAAATAAAATGGCTAAGATACTAAAAGAAGGCTTAACATTTGACGATGTTCTATTGGTACCACAGAAATCTGAAGTATTGCCTAAGGACGTAGATATAACAACTAATCTTACAAAAAATATAAAATTAAACATACCTCTAATGAGTGCTGGAATGGATACTGTTACAGAGTCTAAAATGGCTATATCTATGGCTAGACAAGGTGGTATAGGAATAATACACAAAAACATGAGTATAGAAGAACAAGCCTTAGAAGTGGACAAGGTTAAAAGAAGTGAAAGTGGAGTTATAGTTGATCCTTTCTATCTTTCTAAAGAAAATACTATAGCAGATGCAGATGCAATAATGGGAAGATACAAAATATCGGGTGTACCTATAGTAGACAAAGATAACAAGTTAATAGGAATAATAACAAATAGAGACATAAGATTTGAAGAAAATTTTAATAAAAAAATAGATGAAGTTATGACCAAAGAAAATTTAATAACAGCTAAAGAGGGTATTAGCTTAGACGATGCTCAAAACATATTGAAAAAAAATAAAATAGAAAAGCTACCTCTAGTAGATGAAGAAGGTTATCTAAAAGGACTTATTACTATAAAAGATATAGAAAAGAAAATACAATATCCTAATTCAGCTACAGATGAAGGAGGAAGACTTTTATGTGGAGCGGCAATAGGTATTACAAATGATATGATAAATAGAATTGATGCATTAGTCAAAACACAAGTTGATGTTGTAGTATTAGATACAGCACATGGTCACTCAAAAGGTGTTATAAATGCAGTTAAACAAATAAAAGAAAAATATCCAAAACTTCAAGTTATAGCAGGTAATGTTGCTACATATGAAGCTACGGAAGAACTTATAAAAGCAGGTGCTGACTGTGTTAAAGTTGGAATAGGTCCAGGGTCGATATGTACAACAAGAGTAGTAGCGGGAATTGGGGTCCCTCAAATAACTGCCGTTATGGATTGTGCTGAAGCTGCTAATAAGTATGGAGTTCCTATAATTGCTGATGGTGGAATAAAATACTCAGGTGACGTAGTGAAAGCTATAGCTGCAGGTGCATCTGTTTGTATGATGGGATCTATGTTTGCTGGAACTGAAGAAAGTCCAGGAGAGCGAATAATATATAAAGGTAGAGCATTTAAAACTTATAGAGGTATGGGTTCTATAGGAGCTATGGAAGAAGGATCTAAAGATAGATACTTCCAAAATGATGCTAAGAAACTGGTTCCAGAAGGTGTAGAAGGAATGGTCCCATATAAAGGCAAAGTTGAAGATATAGTATACCAATTAATAGGTGGATTAAGAGCTGGTATGGGATATTGTGGAGCTCCTAGTATAAAAGGATTGATTGATAATTCTTCATTTATAAAGATAACAGCTGCATCTCTAAAAGAAAGTCATCCTCATGATATAACTATAACTAAAGAGGCGCCAAACTATAGCACGGGAGGAGAAATATAATATGAAAAAAGAATTAATATTAATAGTAGATTTTGGGGGGCAATACAACCAATTAATAGCTAGACGAGTTAGAGAAAATAATGCATATTGTGAAATAATACCGCATAACTATAAAATAGAAAAAATAAAAGAAAAAGATCCTAAAGGCATAATTTTCACAGGTGGGCCTAACAGTGTTTATGCAGAAAATGCACCCACTATATCTAAAGAAATATTTGAACTAGGAGTACCTATACTTGGGATATGCTATGGAGCTCAGCTTATGGCTTATAAATTAGGTGGAAATGTAAGGAGGGGAGATAAAAGAGAATACGGGAAAACTACAATAAACTACGGACAATCTCCAATATTCAATAATATAAAAACTGACAACATAGTGTGGATGAGCCATACCGATTTAATAGATAAAGTACCAAATGGGTTTAGAGTAACTGCTAAAACATCTGAATGCCCTGTTGCAGCTATGGAAAATAAGGAACTAGATTTATATGGAGTTCAATTTCATCCAGAGGTTGAACATAGTATAGAAGGAGATAAAATATTAAGGAACTTCTTATATAATGTTTGCAAAATTAGCGGAGATTGGACTGCTGATTCTTTTATAAGTCAAAAAATTAAAGAAATAAAAGAAAAAGTTGGAGATAAAAAAGTACTATGTGCCTTGAGTGGTGGAGTAGATTCATCTGTTGCAGCAGTTCTTGTCCACAAAGCTATAGGATCTAATTTAACTTGTATATTTGTTGATCATGGCTTACTTAGAAAAAATGAAGGTGACGATGTAGAAAGAATATTTAGAGAAAAATTTGATATCAATTTAATAAGAGTTAACTGTGAAGATAGATTTTTAAGTAAACTAGCTGGAATCAGTGAACCAGAAACAAAGAGAAAAATAATAGGTGAAGAATTTATAAGGGTATTTGAAGAGGAATCAAATAAACTAGGGAAAATGAATTTCTTAGTTCAAGGAACTATATATCCAGATGTTATAGAAAGCGGACATGGTGAAGGTGGAGCATCTACTATAAAATCCCATCATAATGTTGGAGGAATACCTGAAGATATAGAGTTCGAAATAGTTGAGCCTTTAAGAGAACTATTCAAAGATGAAGTTAGAAAAATAGGTTTAGAACTTGGAATAGAAGAAGGATTGATATTTAGACATCCATTCCCAGGTCCAGGCCTTGGCATAAGAGTTATAGGAGATGTTACAAAAGAGAAATTAGACATATTAAGAGAAGCAGATGCCGTATATATGGAAGAATTAAAAAACGCAGGATTATATAGAGAAATATGGCAAGCATTCGCTACGTTACCAGATGTAAAAACTGTAGGAGTTATGGGTGATGAAAGAACATATGCTTACTTAGTAGGCTTAAGAGCAGTCACTTCTTCAGATGGGATGACATCAGATTGGTACAAGATGCCTTATGAAGTATTAGAAAAAATATCAAATAGAATAGTAAATGAAGTTGATGGGGTGAATCGAGTTGTATATGATATAACTTCTAAACCACCTGGAACTATAGAGTGGGAATAAAAGGAGGAATAAAAATGCAGTTATCACAAAAAGAAAAATTTCAAAATAAAAAAGGTATACTAGATAAAATATTTAAGTTATCAGAAAGTAACACAAATGTTAAAACTGAGGTGTTAGCCGGGATAACTACTTTTATGACTATTGCATATATATTGGTTGTAAACCCAACAATATTAGGGGAAGCAGGAATGAATAAAGAAGCTGTATTTACAGCTACTGCTGTTGCTTCATTTATAGGGTGTCTTATTATGGGACTTCTTGCTAACTATCCTATAGTGTTAGCGCCGAGCATGGGGTTAAATGCATTCTTTGCCTATACTGTAGTTTTGACTATGGGTTATAGTTGGCAGTTTGCTCTATGTGCAGCATTTATAGAAGGGATAATATTTATATTGTTAACTGTTACTAATGTTCGTGAAAAGATAATAAATTGTATGCCGGATGTTTTAAAACATGCAATTACAGCAGGTATAGGATTATTTATAGCTTTTATCGGTTTTGTAAATGCAGGCCTAATAGTACAAGGTGGAGCTATACTATCACTAGGTAAATTAACATCTCCACTGGTATTACTTTCTTTATTTGGCCTTATAATGGCATCTATATTATTAGCTAGAAATGTAAAAGGTGCATTTTTAATATCTATGGTAGTAACAACTATTTTAGGTATAGTTATTAGTATAGTACCTATGCCAAGTAGCATAGTATCATCGGTACCATCTATAAAGCCGGTATTTATGCAGTTATTTAATGTTGATAAAGCTCAACTATTTAGTTTAGATATGGCAGTTGTAGTTCTTGTTTTATTATTTGTTAATATGTTTGACTCTATAGGATTTTTATTAGGAATAGCAAGTAAGGCTAATTTGTTAGATGAAAATGGAAAACTGCCTAGAGTAGAAAAGGCCTTATTAGCTGAATCTATTGCAACTACTACGGCAGCTCTTCTAGGAACATCTACATTAGCGACAACTGTTGAAAGTGGGGCAGGTATAGCAGAAGGAGGAAGAACAGGTCTTACAGCTTGTGTGGCAGGATTAATGTTTTTAATATCTTTATTCTTTGCTCCGATATTTATAGCTATACCAGCACAAGCAACAGCTCCAGTACTTATATTAGTAGGAGTTATGATGGCTAGTTCATTACTAAAAATAAACTTTGATGACTTTACAGATGCGATACCGGCGTTTTTAACATTTATATTAATGCCATTAAGTTATAGTGTAGCTGATGGAATCATGCTAGGTATAATATCTTATACAATTATAAAGGTTTTATCTAATAAAAGAGAAGAAGTGAATATAACTTTAATTATATTGTCTGTATTATTTGTACTAAAGTTTATATTTTTATAGAATGAAAACTTAATAAATTACAATGTAAATTGATATATGTTAATTTAATTAACGTATATCAATTTTTTTATAAGTATTTCGAATTATTTTTTATAAAATTAAATTATTATTCGTAAAATGCATTGACTAACAACATATAATATATTAAAATATAAATATAAAGTTAGACATATAACGAACTATAATAACAATACAAAAAATATTATAAGGGAAAAAGGGGGCTTTAAAATGCAATTATCTAAAAATATTAATTATGAAAAAAGAAATCTGCTAGATAAGTTATTTAAGTTAACTGAGAATAAAACTAATGTTAAAACTGAGATACTAGCAGGGACAACTACATTTATGACCATGGCATATATATTAGTTGTAAATCCTATGATATTAGGAGATGCTGGAATGGATAAAGGAGCCGTATTTACAGCTACAGCTTTAGCTTCATTTATAGCTTGCGCAGTTATGGCTTTTCTTGCAAATTATCCAATAGCATTAGCACCTGGTATGGGGCTTAATGCATTCATGGCATATACAGTTGTTTTAGGAATGGGATATAGTTGGCAGTTTGCATTGTGTGCAGTTTTAATAGAAGGAATAATATTTATATTGTTGACTCTTACAAATGTTCGTGAAAAAATAATAGATTGTATACCTACAGTTCTGAAACATGCTGTCACAGCAGGTATAGGATTGTTTATAGCTTTTATAGGTTTAGTTAATGCAGGCATAGTTACCCAAGGCGGGGCTATAATAGCGTTAGGAAATATGAAGTCTCCCCTTGTAATATTATCAATATTTGGAATACTATTGGCTTCAATATTATTAGTCAAAAACATAAAAGGAGCTTTTTTAATAGCTATGCTAGTTTTATCCGCAATAGGCATGGTATCTCAAATCGTACCTTTCCCAAGTGAGATAGTATCTTCAGTACCCTCGTTAAAGCCTATATTTTTACAAGCATTTAATATAGAAACTTCTCAAATATTTAGTTTGGATATGGTAGTTATAGTATTTACATTCTTGTTTGTTGACTTATTTGATACTGTAGGATGTTTAGTAGGGGTTGCAAGCAAAGGCAATCTGCTAGATGAAAATGGAAAATTACCTAAGGCAAAACAAGCATTATTTGCTGATGCGATAGGCACTACTGCAGGAGCTTTATTAGGAACTTCAACAGTAACTTCTTATGTAGAAAGTGCATCAGGAATATCTGAAGGTGGAAGAACTGGACTTACAGCATTGACAACAGGAATTTTATTTTTAGCATCATTATTCTTTGCTCCAGTATTTACAGCGATACCAGCTCAAGCAACGGCACCAGTGCTTATATTGGTTGGCGTTATGATGTCTAGCTCGCTACTTCATATAAACTTTGATGATTTTACAGATGCAATACCAGCATTTTTAACTGTTGTAATGATGCCTCTTGCTTATAGTATAGCTGACGGTATAATATTCGGAATAGTATCTTATACAGTTATAAAAGGACTATCTAATAAAAGAAAAGAAGTTAATTTAAGTTTGATTATATTATCTGTATTGTTTATAGCAAAATTTATATTACTTTAAAAATAAAATTGATATATATTGGGAAACCTAATATATATCAATTTTTTTATGCAAAAATTCGAATTATTTATGTGGAACATATAAAAACATTCGGAATTTCATATTGCAAAAATACGTACTATAATATATAATAAGAGTATAATGTTAGACAAAATTAGACAAAATATGAATATTAATTATATAAAAATAAAAAATGTGACTAACAGGAGGATAAACATGCAGACATCTCAAAATTTTGGGAAAAAAAATGGATTATTAGAGAAATTATTTAAGTTATCAGAGCATAATACGAATATTAAAACAGAAGTATTAGCTGGGATTACTACGTTTATGACTATGGCATATATATTAGTTGTAAATCCAATGATACTAGGTGATGCGGGAATGGATAAAGGAGCTGTATTTACAGCTACAGCACTAGTTTCATTTATTGCTTCTGTAGCTATGGCACTTCTTGCAAATTACCCTATAGCACTAGCGCCTGGTATGGGGCTTAATGCGTTCTTTGCGTATACGGTAGTTTTAGGAATGGGGTATAGTTGGCAGTTTGCATTATGTGCGGTTGTCGTAGAAGGTGTAATATTTATCATTCTAAGTCTTACAAATATTCGTGAAAAAGTAATAGATGCAATACCAACAGTTTTAAAACATGCAATTACAGGTGGAATAGGATTTTTTATAGCATTTATAGGATTGATCAATGCAGGTGTAATTAAACAAGGTGGAGCGATTCTAGAAGTAGGAAATCTTAAATCGCCATTAGTTTTACTTGCGTTATTTGGCCTAATATTGGCTTCGGTATTATTAGCTAGAAATATAAAAGGTGCATTTTTAATATCGATATTAGTAACTTCAGCAATAGGGATGGCAATAAATATAGTTGGATTACCAACAGGTATAGTATCATCAGTTCCATCTTTAAAACCAGTATTTATGCAATTTATGAATGTAGACCAATCGAAATTATTTAGTTTAGATATGGTAGTTATAGTATTTACATTCTTATTTGTTAATCTGTTTGACACAGTAGGATGTTTAGTTGGACTAGCTAGTAAAGCAGGGATGTTAGATGAAAATGGAAAATTGCCTAGGGCTAAAGAAGCGTTACTTGCAGATGCTATAGGTACGACAACAGCTGGACTTCTAGGAACGTCTACAGTAGTTTCATATATAGAAAGTGCTTCAGGAATATCTGAAGGGGGAAGAACTGGACTTACAGCTTTAACAACAGGAATGTTATTCTTAATGTCATTATTCTTTGCTCCGATATTTATAGCGATACCAGCCCAAGCAACAGCATCAGTGCTTATATTGGTTGGAGTTATGATGGCAAGTTCATTGCTTAATATAAACTTTGATGATTTCACAGATGCAGTACCAGCATTTTTAACAGTTGTAATTATGCCATTCACTTACAGTATAGCTGATGGAATAATGTTTGGGATAATATCTTATACAATTATAAAATTATTGACTAAGAGAACTAAAGAAGTTCAAATTTCACTTATTATACTATCTCTGTTATTTATAGTAAAATTCGCTTTACTATAAAACAAACTCATAATTTAAACTTGAAATAACATACATTATTCGATGTATGTTATTTTTTTATGGTTTTTACATATATTACGAATTATGTTTATATATTTTTAAAAAACATACGTATTTATTGTTGACTATATGCGTACAATATACTAACATATAAATATAAAAGTTAGGTATATATCGAACTATAATATTAAAAGGTGAATTAAAGTTTGAGAAATACTTAGAATCTAATTTTAAAGGAGGGAAAAACATGAAAATATCAATAATTATGGGATCTATATCAGATTATCCAAAATTAGAAGAAGGAATAGACCTAATTAAAGAGTTTGGAATAAAAACTGAAGTTAGAGCATTGTCAGCACATAGAACTCCAAAACAACTAATGAGTTTTTTAAACGAGATAGAAAATAATACAGATGTTATAGTAGCAGCTGCTGGTAAAGCAGCGCATCTTCCTGGAGTAATAGCTTCTCATACATTAATACCTATAGTTGGTCTGCCGATTAAATCATCCACTCTCGATGGATTAGATTCACTTCTTTCAATAGTTCAAATGCCTAAGGGAATACCTGTTGCAACAGTAACGATAGATTCAGGTTTAAATGCAGCTCTTATGGCAATTCAAATAATGTCTATAAAATATCCAGAATTAAAACAAAAACTAAAAAATTATAGAATTGAAATGGAAAACAAGGTATTAGAAGATGATGAAAAATTAAGGGGGTAATTAAAATGAAATTATTATACGAGGGAAAAGCAAAAAGAGTATTTTTAACAGAAAACAACAATGAATATGTAGTTTACTTTAAAGATGATGCGACTGCTTTTAATGGAATTAAAAAAGATGAAATATATGAAAAAGGAATAATAAATAATAAGATATCTTCTATAGTATTTGAAATGCTGGAAAAAGAGGGCGTAGAAACTCACTATATTAAAAATATATCTGATAGAGAAATGTTAGTAAAAAAGGTAGAAATACTTCCTCTTGAAGTTATAGTTAGAAATATATCAGCAGGATCTATGTGTAAGAGGTTAGGGCTAGAAGAAGGAATACAATTTGAAGAACCTGTATTTGAATTATGCTATAAAAATGATGAATATGGAGATCCATTAATAAATGACGATCATGTTATAGCTATGAAGTTAGCGACTAAAGAAGAAATAGATTATATAAAACAACAAACTTTTAGGATAAATAATGTTATGAAGAAATTTTTCGAAGATATGAATCTAAAATTAGTAGATTTTAAATTAGAATTTGGAAAAACGTCAGATGGAAAAGTAATACTTGCAGATGAAGTATCGCCTGACACTTGTAGGTTATGGGATGCTAATACTAACGAAAAATATGATAAGGATAGATTTAGAAGGGACTTAGGAAATGTAATAGAAGGTTACAAAGAAGTCTTAACTAGAATGGGTTGCTAATAGGGGGAATAAATATGTGCGGTATAGTGGGTGTATATTCAAATAAGGATGTTTCAAAAGAGTTATATTATGCTTTATATTCCATACAACACAGAGGTCAAGAAAGTTGCGGGATGGCCGTATCATCAGATAATGGAATAGAATACAAAAAAGATATGGGATTAGTTGGAGAAGTATTTAAGGAAGAGGAGTTAGAAAAGTTAAATGGTAATTTTGGTATAGGTCATGTTAGATATTCAACAGCTGGTGGAAGTCATATATCTAACTGTCAACCTTTGGTAGGAATATGTAGAGGAAGAAAGTTGGCGTTAGCACATAATGGAAATTTGGTAAATGAAAAATATTTAAGAACAACTTTAGAAGATGAAGGTTTTATGTTTCAAACTAATACAGATTCTGAGGTTATATTATATATATTAGCTAGGTACTATAAAGGCGATATTGTAGAAAGTCTAAAAATAACTATGGATTATATAAAGGGAGCTTATTCCTTGGTTATAATGAGTGAAGATGAATTGGTAGCGGTAAGAGACCCTCATGGATTTAGACCTTTAGTTTTAGGTAAAAAAGGAGATACCTATATAGTTGCATCTGAAACTTGTGCAATAGATATAATAGGTGGAGAAATAGTCAGAGATATAGAACCTGGAGAAATAATAGTTATAAAAAACAATGAATTAAAGTCTTATAATTATAGGGAAAATTACAAGGAATTAAAGAAAACTTGCATATTTGAACATATATACTTTGCTAGAAATGACGCCACTTTAGATGGGGTAAATGCTTATGAATTTAGAGTTAGGTGTGGAGAAATACTTGCAAAGGAAGATGATATAGATGTAGATATAGTAGTTCCTGTTCCAGATTCAGGTTGGTCAGGAGCAATTGGATATTCAAGAGCTAGTAATGTACGGCTAGCTGAAGGATTAGTAAAGAATAGATATGTTGGAAGAACTTTTATAAAGCCTACTCAGGCTGAACGTGAAATAGGTGTTAAAATAAAGCTCAACCCTCTAACTTCAGTAGTTAAAGGTAAATCTATAATATTAGTAGATGATTCAATAGTTAGAGGTACTACTTCTAAAAAAATAATAGATTCCCTAAAAAATTCAGGAGCTAGAGAAGTTCACGTAAGAATAATATCTCCTCCTGTAAAGTATCCATGTTTTTATGGAATAGATACTCCAAATCGCAAACATCTAATTGCAGCTAATAATTCAGTGGATGAGATTTGTAAATCTATAGGAGCAGATAGTCTTAAGTTTATAGATATAGATGGAATTTTAGAAGCAGGGAATAACCAAAATATATTCTGTAAAGCATGTTTCGATGGAAGTTATCCAGTAGAAATTACAGATAAGGGGGAAGATATCTATGCTTAATATAACTTATAAAGATTCAGGTGTTGATATAGATGAAGGAAATAAAGCGGTAAATTTAATCAAAAATAAAATAAAATCTACTTATGACAATAATGTAATAGGAGATTTAGGTAATTTTAGTGGATTATATAGTTTAAAAGAATTTACAGGAATGAAAGAGCCAGTATTACTTTCTTCAACTGATGGAGTTGGCACGAAGTTGAAAATTGCTCAAATGATAGATATACACAATACTGTAGGCATAGATTTGGTTGCAATGTGTGTTAATGATCTTATATGTCAAGGAGCAAGACCTCTATTTTTCTTAGATTATATAGCAACTGGGAAGCTAAAGGCTGAAAATGTAGAAAGTATAGTAGGTGGGATAGTAGAAGGTTGTAAACTTGCAAATTGTGCTTTGATAGGTGGAGAAACTGCTGAAATGCCAGGGATGTATTCCAATGGAGAATATGACTTAGCGGGGTTTTCAGTTGGAATATGTGATAGAGAAAAAATAGTTACAGGAAGTGATGTTAAAGAAGGAGATGTATTAATAGGGATATCTTCAAGTGGGATACACAGTAATGGATACTCATTTGTAAGAAAAATCTTCTTAGATACTCTTAAATGGGATTTAAGTAAATATGTACCTGAACTAGGAAAAACATTAGGAGAAGCATTACTAGAGCCGACAAAAATATATGTAAAATTAGTTATGGATTTATTAAATAAATATGATATAAAAGCCATAGCGCATATAACTGGAGGCGGGCTTATAGAAAATATACCTAGAGTTATACCCAAGGGATTAGGAGTAAGCATAAACAAGAATTCATGGGATAAACCAGCAATATTTAGTCTTATAGAAAATATTAATAGCATAGGTGAAATAGAATTGCACAAAAGTTTTAATATGGGAATAGGCTTAGTTATAGCGGTAGAACAAGAAAAGGCTGATGAAATACTAGAATATATCAATTCCATTGATAAGGGGTATATTATAGGTCAGGTTACTAAAAAACAGGTCGGAGTAGAATTATGCTAAATATAGCAGTTCTCATATCTGGAGGAGGAACAAATTTACAAGCTCTTATAGATTCTGCTGCTGAAAATGAAATAAATGGAGAAATAAAATTAGTAATATCTAATAAAAAAGATGCTTATGGACTGGAACGTGCTAAAAAAAACAATATAGAGGCTATATATGAAAATGATGAGGAAAATATAATAAAATTATTAAAAGAAAAAAACATAGGATTAATAGTTCTAGCAGGATATTTAAAAATTATAAGCCCTAAATTTGTCGATGAATTTAGAAATAAGATAATAAATATACATCCATCACTTATACCATCCTTTTGTGGTGAAGGATATTATGGCAAAAAAGTGCACAAGTCCGTTCTTGATTATGGAGTTAAAATAACAGGAGCTACTGTACATTTTGTAAATGAGGAAGCAGATGCTGGACCTATAATAATACAAAAATGTATAGACGTTTTAGAAAATGACACAGTAGATACTATAGCAAAGCGAGTTTTAGATATAGAACATGAAATACTTAAAAAATCTGTAAAACTTTTCTGTGATAATAAAATAAAATTTCATAGTGGGAGAGTGTTTATAAATGAATAAAAGAGCATTAATAAGCGTTACTAATAAAGAGGGAATAGTTGATTTTGCTAAAAGTTTAAATACCCTTGGATATGAAATAGTATCTACAGGAAACACATATAGCATATTAAAACAAAATAATATAGATGTTATCCAAGTTGATGAAGTTACAAATTTTCCAGAAATGTTAGATGGAAGAGTTAAGACTCTAAATCCATATATACATGGAGGTATATTATATAAAAGAGATAAAGAAGAACATTTAGAAACTATACAAAAATACAGTATAAGTCCTATAGATATGGTAGTTGTAAACTTATACGATTTTGAAGGGGCATTAAAAAGCGGAAAAGATCACAGTGGAATGATAGAAAATATAGATATAGGCGGCCCAACTCTTATAAGGTCATCTGCTAAAAATTATAAAGATGTAACAGTAGTTGTAGATATAGAAGATTATAATTTTATAATAGAAAAACTAGAAAATAGAGGATTAAGTTTAGAAGATAGAAAAAGACTTGCATTTAAGGCGTTTTCTTTAACTGGTCGCTACGATGCTTTAATATCTAACTACTTTGCAAATGTACTAAATGAAAAATATCCTAACTACTTAAATCTAACATTTGAAAAGGAATGTAACTTAAGATATGGGGAAAATCCACACCAAGATGCTGTTTTATATAAACAAAGTAATGCACAAAACTCTATATTAAATTTTGAACAATTAAATGGTAAAGAATTATCTTTTAATAATATAAATGACTTAAATTCAGTACTAGAAATTATGAAAGAATTTAAAAATAGCGAAGAAATAGCCTGTGTCGCAATAAAACATACAAATCCATGTGGTGTTGGAATGGGTGTCGATTCTTTTGAAGCTTATCAAAAGTGTTATGAAGGTGATAAAACATCTATATTCGGAGGCATAGTAGGAATTACATCTATTATAGATACAAAAACGGCACAAAAAATGAATGAGATATTCTTAGAGATAATAGTAGCGTATGACTTTACGGAAGAGGCTTTAGAAATATTAAAACAAAAGAAAAATCTAAGGGTATTAAAGATAAACAACCTAGAAGGAAGCAATCAAAACTATGACTTTAAATATTTAGATGGTAAATTATTAGCACAAGATAAAAATGAATCTTTAGCACAAAGTTATAAAGTAGTTACTGCAAATGTTCCAACTTCCAACCAAATAAAGGATATGGAATTTGGGCTTAAGGTGGTTAAACATATGAAATCTAATGCTATAGCAATAGTTAAAGATGGGCAAACATTAGCACTAGGATGTGGGCAAACATCTAGAATATGGGCACTTAAAAATGCTATAGAAAATAATATTGATAAGAATTTTGAAGGTGCAATACTGGCATCTGATGCATTTTTCCCATTCGAAGATTGCGTAACTTTAGCTGCTAAATATGGAATAAAAGGGATAATACAACCTGGCGGATCTATGAGAGATGAAGATTCTATAAAGGCTTGTGATAAGAATAATATATCTATGGTATTTACAGGAATAAGACACTTCAAACACTAAGGAGGACAATATGAGAGTTTTAGTTATAGGCAGTGGAGGAAGAGAACACACCATAGTATGGAAATTAAAGGGTGAAGACAATGTAAAAGAGATATATTGTGCACCAGGTAATGCAGGAATATCTAAAATAGCTGAGTGTATAAATATAGGTGACAATGAAATTGAAAGATTATCGAATTTTGCTTTAACTAATAATATAGATTTAACTATAGTTGGACCAGAAGTTCCGTTAGTTAATGGAATAGTTGATAAATTTCAAGCTCTTGGTCTTAAAATATTTGGACCGAATAAACAATGTGCACAGTTAGAAGGAAGTAAATCATTTTCAAAAGATTTTATGATAAGACATAATATCCCAACAGCAAAATATAGAGAATATATTGATATAAATAGTGCTATAAAAGATATTGATAACTTCGGATATCCTGTAGTTTTAAAAGCAGATGGGTTAGCTGCTGGAAAAGGAGTAGTTATAGCTCAGAATAGGGAAGAGGCATTAAATACTTTAAAAGAAATGATGGAAGAAAAAAAGTTTGGAGAAGCTGGAAATAAAGTAGTTATAGAAGAATATTTAAGTGGAATAGAGACCTCTATACTAGCTTTTGTAGATAGTGGCACCATAGTTCCTATGGTAAGTGCTAAAGATCACAAGAGAATATATGATAATGAAGAAGGGCCTAACACAGGAGGAATGGGTACGTTTTCTCCAAGTAGCATATATACTGAAGAATTATCAAGTATTATAAAAGACCAAGTATTACAAAGAACATTAGATGGTTTAAAAAAAGATAAATTAAACTATAAGGGAGTTATATTTATAGGCTTAATGATGACAAATGATGGACCAAAGGTATTAGAATATAACGTTAGATTTGGAGATCCTGAGACTCAAGTTGTACTCACAAGGCTTAAAACAAACTTAACAGATATTATAGATTCTATATTAAATAATGATTTAAAAAATATAGATATAAAATATGAAGATTGTGCTACTGTATGTGTAATGCTTACATCAAAAGGATATCCAGATAATTATGAAAAGGGAAAAATCATAACAGGCACTGATTGTGTCGACGAAGATATAATGGTATTTCATAGTGGAACTAAATTAGTAAATGATAACTTAGTTACTAATGGAGGAAGGGTAATAGGAATTACAGCTAAGGGAAAAACTCTTAAGGAAGCAACTGAAAAGGCTTATAAGAATGTAGCAAAAGTTAAATTTGAAGGTGCTCACTATAGAAATGATATAGGACTAAAATAAATTAAGGCAGGTGGGGATAATGATTAATAATATAGTAAGAAGAATATTAATAGAAAAAAAACCTGGATTTGATGTTGAAGCAACTGGTCTATATAAAGATATAGCAGAGGGATTAAATATAAATAGCTTAACTAAAGTTAGAATTATAAATAGATATGACATTGAAGGTATATCAGATGAAGTATATAAAAAGGCAGCCATAACAATATTTTCGGAACCGAATGTAGACAATATATGTTATGAAGAAATGCAATTTGAAGATAATACTAAAGTGTTTGGAGTAGAATATCTTCCTGGCCAATATGATCAAAGAGGAGATTGGGCTTCTCAATGTATACAAATTGTAAACGATGGAGTACGACCTAATATAAATACAGCAAAGATAATAGTACTAAGTGGAGATATAACTGATGAAGAATTTAATAAAATAAAATCATATTGTATAAATCCAGTAGACTCTAAAGAAGCTAGCCTTCAAAAACCAGATACTTTAAAAATGAGAACAGATATACCAACAGAAGTTAAAATTTTAGATGGTTTTGTAGATTATACTGATGAAGAGTTACTAGATTTTATGAAATTAAATAATTTAGCTATGACATTTGATGACTTAAAGCATATTCAAAATTACTTTAATAATATAGAAAAAAGAAATCCTACTATAACAGAAATAAAAGTTGTAGATACTTATTGGTCGGATCATTGTCGTCACACTACATTTTTAACTAATATAAAAGATATAACAATAGAAAGTGGAAAATACAGTGATATAGTTAAACAAGCTTATGATATGTATATAAATTCAAGGGAATATGTATATGGTAATCAAGATAGAGATATATGCTTAATGGATATAGCTACTATGGCTATGAAAGAACTAAGAAAAAAAGGGTTATTAGAAGACTTAGATGTATCGGAAGAAATCAATGCCTGTAGTATAAATGTAGATGTTGAAATAGATGGGAAAATAGAAAAGTATCTAGTTATGTTTAAAAATGAAACACATAACCATCCAACAGAAATAGAACCTTTTGGAGGGGCAGCTACTTGTTTAGGTGGAGCGATAAGGGACCCATTATCAGGAAGAAGTTATGTATATCAAGCTATGCGTGTTACTGGTAGTGGAGATCCTAGAACATCTATAGAAGACACTTTACCGGGCAAGCTTATGCAAAAGAAAATAACAACAGGGGCTGCACATGGATATAGTTCATACGGGAATCAAATAGGACTTACTACGGGACAAGTTGCAGAAGTTTATGATGAGGGCTTTGTAGCAAAGAGAATGGAAATTGGAGCTGTTATAGCAGCAACTCCAAAAGAAAATGTTGTAAGAGAAGTTCCGTCTCAAGGCGATATTATAATATTATTAGGCGGAAAAACAGGAAGAGATGGATGTGGAGGAGCCACAGGTTCATCTAAAGAACATAGCGAAGAGTCAATACTTACTTGTTCTGCAGAAGTTCAAAAAGGAGATGCTCCAACGGAAAGAAAAATCCAAAGATTGTTTAGAAATAAAGAATTAGCGCAGATGATAAAAAGATGTAATGACTTTGGAGCTGGAGGAGTTTGCGTTGCTATAGGTGAAATAGCCGATAGTATTGACATAAATTTAAATTTAGTGCCTAAAAAATATAATGGGTTAGATGGAACTGAACTTGCTATATCAGAATCTCAAGAACGTATGGCTGTAGTTGTAAGTCCTAAAAATGCAGATAGATTTATAGAAATTTCAAAATCTGAAAATCTAGAAGCAACAGTTGTAGCGAAGGTTACAGACAATGGTAGAATGAGAATGTTTTGGAATGATAAAGCTATAGTAGATATAAGTAGAGAATTTTTGGATACTAATGGAATAAAACAAAGTACAGAGATTTCGGTAAAATCTCCTTCAGAAAATGTAAAATGTTTTAGAAATAAAGAATATGTTGATATAGAGGAAAATTGGATAAATACATTACAAGATTTAAATGTATGTTCTAAAAAAGGATTAGTAGAAAGATTTGATAGTACAATAGGTGGAAATACTGTATTAATGCCATTTGGAGGTAAGTATCAGGCCACTGAAGCACAGGGGATGGTTGCTAAAATACCTGTACTAAATGGAGAAACTAATACATCTACAATAATGACTTATGGATATAATCCTAAAATAGGGAAGTGGAGTCCTTTCCATGGAGCTATGTATGCAGTAGTTGAATCTGTATGCAAAATAGTGGCTATAGGCGGAGACTATAAAACAACAAGGTTAACACTACAAGAGTATTTTGAAAAATTAGGTAGTGATCCAGAGAAATGGGGTAAACCATTTAGTGCATTATTAGGTGCGTACTATGCCCAAAGTAAACTAGATATACCAGCTATAGGTGGGAAAGACAGTATGTCTGGTACATTTAAGGATATAGATGTTCCGCCTACATTAGTATCATTTGCAGTAAATATAGTAGATGCTAATAATGTTATATCCTCTGAATTTAAGAATGTAAACTCTAAAGTAGTATTAATCAGTACTGCAAAAAATGAAGATGAGACTTTGGATTTTGATGAATTAAAGAAAAACCTAGAAAAGATAAATCAAATGATAAAGGATAAAAATGTTTTATCGTCTTATGTAGTGACTAATGGTGGAATATGTGAGGCTATAAGCAAAATGGCTTTTGGAAATAAGATAGGATTTGAGTTTAATAAAATAAATAATACAGAAATATTTGAGGCTAAGTACGGATCTATAATATTGGAATTATCTAATGATGTAGATGTAGAAAAAGAGTTGTTAAATTATAACTACAAATTATTAGGTATAACTACTAGGGAAAACAATATAAAAGTTAACGATATTTCTATAAACATAGATGAAATTTATAAAAAATACTGCGAACCACTTGAGTCAATATTTCCAACAAAATCAACTGAATTAAAAGAAAAAATAGAAACTATAACATTTATGACTAAAAATAATAATTCATCAGGATTAAATTTAAGTTCTCCGAAGGTATTTATTCCAGCGTTCCCAGGGACTAACTGTGAGTATGATTGTGCTAGAGTCTTTGAAAAAGCAGGTGCAAAAACTAGTATACAAGTTTTTAAAAACTTAAATTATAAGGATATAGAGGATTCGATAGATACAATAGTAAAAGAAATAAATTCATCTCAAATAATAATGTTGCCAGGTGGATTTAGTGCAGGGGATGAACCTGATGGTTCAGGAAAATTCATAGCAACTATATTTAGAAATCCAAAGGTTTCTGATGCAGTTATGAACTTCTTAAAAAATAAAGATGGGTTAATGTTGGGTATATGTAATGGATTCCAAGCTCTTATAAAATTAGGATTACTTCCTTATGGGGAAATAAGAGATATAGATGAAAATTCTCCAACTCTAACCTACAATAAGATAGGAAGACATCAATCTAAAATAGTTCAAACTAGAATAGCTTCTAATTTATCTCCATGGCTTTCTAGTACCAATGTAGGGGATATACACAGTATAGCCATATCTCATGGAGAAGGAAGATTTGTATGTGAACAAGATGTGATGGATAAACTAATATCAAAAGGGCAAATAGCTACTCAATATGTAGATTTTGATGGAAATGCATCTTATGATATAGAAATTAATCCTAATGGTTCATTCTATGCTGTTGAGGGTATAACCAGCCTTGACGGAAGAATATTAGGTAAAATGGGTCATTCAGAAAGACTAGGGCAAAACGTTATAAAGAATATAATAGGAGAAAAAGATCAAAGAATATTTGAATGTGGAGTAAACTATTTTAAAAGCTAGGTTTTATAAACCTAGCTTTTTTAATTACAAGGATATTATAATTTATCTGGTTTATGGATAAATTAACTAATAAACTTGAGGGTCGCGAATTTTTTATTATAAATACTAAAGGATAATTAAATATGAAAAAAATAGGACTTATATCAGATACCCATGGATTATTAAGACAAGAAGCTATAGCAAATTTAAAAGGATGTGATTTGATTATTCACGCTGGGGATGTAGGGAAAAGAGAAGTTCTTGAAGAATTAAGAAATATATCAAATGTATTTGCAGTTAAGGGAAATTGTGACAAAGATGAAGAATTAGAGGATTTACCATTTAGTGAAATAATTAATATAAATAATACAAAAATTTATATTGTACATGATATAAAAACTATAGACATAGATTTAAAAAGAGAAGATATAAATATAGTTGTATATGGGCATTCTCATAAATACGATAAATATGAAAAAAATGATATACTATATATAAATCCAGGGGGAGCAGGTCGTAAAAGGTTTAAGTTACCTATTACCATGGCCATTCTAAATATAGAAAGCTGTAGTGAGTATCATGTTGAATTTATAAATATAGATTAAGAAGAAAGGGTATATTATGTTTGGTTATGTGAGAATAAATAAAATGGATTTAACGTTTAGCGAGTTTGATATATATAAGGGATATTACTGTGGACTTTGTAAAAGTTTAAAAGAAAATAGAGGAATAACATCAACTTTATCTCTAAATTACGATATAACATTTTTAATATTATTACTATCTTCATTATATAAAATAAAGCCAAATATGGTTAATGAACGGTGTTTAGCAAATCCACTTAGGAAAAAAATGAAAATAACAAATGAAATAACAGAATATGCAGCTGATATGAACATACTGCTAACATACTATAAATTAGAAGATAATGTTAAAGATGAAAAAAGATTTAGAGATAAAATAGTATATTATTTATATAGGTCTATATTTAAAAAATCACATAATAAATATACTGATAAGTCAAATAATATAAAGAATAGACTAAATGAACTTCATAGATTAGAAAAAAACAAAGTAAATAATATAGATGAGGTATCGAATGTATTTGGGGATATAATGGGTGAAATATTTACTTATAAGGAAGATGAGTATACTAATATACTTAAGAATATAGGTTTTAATATAGGAAAGTATGTATATGTTTTAGATGCTTATGAAGACTTAGAGAAAGATTATAGAAAAGGAAGATATAATCCATTTATTGGATACATAAATAATAAGGATGAACTTAAACTTAAGGTAGATAATTTAATGATGTATATATTAGGGTTTTTATCACAAGAAATAGATAAACTACATATAAAAAATAATATAAGCATTATAGATAATATAGTATACTCTGGAATGTATTTAAGGTATAAAAACATATTAAAAGGAAGTGATAAAGGTGTTAAACAACCATCAGTACAATGATTTTCGTGCTGTAAGAGATAGGATAAATAGAGGCGATTATAGAGGTGCCTATGAGGCTCTAAACTATGTTAACAATAGAAATGCTGAGTGGCATTATTTAATGGGTCTATGTTCTATGAATCTAGGATATTATGAACAAGGTGAGGACTATGTAAAAAGAGCACATTTTATGGATCCTAATAATCCAGAGTATACTACTAGATTTAATGATCTAAAAAATACACATAAAGCTTATAGAAGTAGATCAAATAATTACCATAGGAGTCGTAGAAATCATTACAATGACTTTGCTTGTTGTTGCTGCGCTGATTCGTGTTGTGACTGTTGTTGTTGCCCAGGTGATGATTGCTGTGATACATGTGGTAAATTATACTGTCTAGATTGCTTATGTGAATCATTTGGTGGGGACTTTATAGACTGTTGTTAGGAGAAAAGATATGAGTAAAAATATAGCTTATAGCGGCTTGTTATTGGCACTTAACATAGTACTTTTGATACTGTCCTTTGTCATACCTACTAATACCTTGTTTTTTATGGGATTGGCGTCACTTCCTATATCAATAGTTATAATAGAACAAGGGATTAAAAGTGGTATAGTCTTTTATATAGCATCTATTATATTGAGTTTTTTATTTATGCCAGATAAATTAAATTGGCTTTTCTATACTTTTACTTTTGGATTATATGGGATAATAAAGTATTTTATTGAAAGAGATAGAAATATATTTGTTGAATATATAGTAAAGCTAGCAATCTTTAATATAATAATAGGCATAGGACATTTCTTTATAAAAGAATTTATTAATATTCCTTTTAATATAATGACAGTATTACTTGGCCAATTAGTATTCCTTATATACGATTATTCTTATAGTTTAGCTATAAATTATTACTATGAAAAAATAAGAAAAAATATAATAAAATAAAATATTATAATCAATTAAGACTACTTTTAGGTAGTCTTTTTTTGTATTGTACTTTAGATAAAGTATCATTAAAGTTTATATAAATTAAAATCTAAACAATAACTATAAAAAATAAAATAATTCTAGAAACTGAATGAAAATAACAAATAAGATAATAATTTATTATGTGTAAATATAAATAGTAAGCTAAGAGGAGGGTGTATTATGACTGCTAAAAATGACTTTTTATGTGAAGAAAAGTTTAAAGAATTAGAATCATTTATAGATGGTTTAGAAGATAAAGAAGGTGCTTTGATAGAGTGTTTACATAAAGCGCAAAGTATATTCGGATATCTTCCTTTAGAAGTACAAAGATTTGTTGGAGCAAATTTAAGTGTTCCAACATCAAAGGTATATGGAGTTGTAAGTTTTTACTCATATTTTACTATGGTTCCAAGAGGAAAATATCAAGTATCTGTATGTACAGGTACTGCTTGTTATGTAAAGGGAGCACAAAAAGTAGTAGATGAGTTTAAGAGACATCTTAATATAGAAGTTGGCAAGGTAACTGAAGATGGAAGCTTTTCTCTTGATACAGTACGTTGTGTAGGGGCATGTGGATTAGCGCCAGTTGTTATGGTTAATGAAAAGGTTTATGGACATGTGACGCCTAAAGATGTTGCTGCCATTATAGGTGAGTATAAATAAAAATAAACATGGAGGTATAGGAAATGGCTAAGATAAAATCCTTTGAGGAACTTACTCAAGTTATAGATAAATGTAAGCCTTTACTAGCTTTAAGACATGAAAATAATGATGTAAAAGGTAATAAAAAACAATTACTAGTTTGTGGTGGAACAGGATGTCAAGCATCTAGGAGTAAAGAAATAATAGAAAAACTTAATGAACATATAAAAAATACTGGGATTTCTGATAGTGTTACAGTTGATCTAACAGGATGTTTTGGATTTTGTGCACAAGGTCCTATAGTTAAGGTTATGCCAGACGATGTATTTTATGTAAAGGTAAAGCCTGAAGATGTTAGTGAAATAATAAACGAACATATTATAAATAATAGGGTTATAGAAAGGCTTTTATTTGAAGAGCCAACTGAACATAAAAAGGTTCAAAAGCATCATGATATGTCTTTTTATAAAAAGCAAATGCGTATAGCATTAAGAAACTGCGGATTAATAAACCCTGAAAATATTGACGAATACTTGGGTAATGATGGATATAGGGCCCTAGGTCAAGTTTTAACAAATATGAGTCAAGAAGAATTAATAGATATTATTAAGAACTCTGGGCTTAGAGGTAGAGGTGGGGCAGGATTCCCAACAGGGCTAAAATGGGAGTTTGCATATAAAAATAAATCAGATAAGAAATATGTAGTTTGTAATGCAGATGAAGGAGATCCAGGAGCATTTATGGATAGGTCTATATTAGAGGGAGATCCGCATTCTATTATAGAAGCTATGGCTCTTTGTGGATATGCCATAGGGGCAGACGAAGGTAAAGTATATATACGTGCTGAATATCCACTAGCAATAAATCGTTTAAAAACAGCTATAAAACAAGCTAAGGAATATGGATTATTAGGTGAAAATATATTAGGAACAGGATTTAATTTTAAGATAGATATTAAATATGGAGCTGGAGCATTTGTTTGCGGCGAAGAAACTGCATTAATACACTCTATGGAAGGTGAAAGAGGGGAACCATCTAGTAAACCACCATTTCCAGCAGAAGAAGGATATAGAGGGAAACCTACAAATGTAAATAATGTAGAAACTCTAGCAAATATCCCTGAAATAATACTAAAAGGTGCAGAATGGTTTAAGTCTATAGGTACAGAAAAATCGTCAGGTACAAAGGTTTTTGCTCTAGCTGGTAAAATAAATAATATAGGTCTCGTAGAAGTACCTATGGGAACAACTTTAAGAGAAGTTATATTTGATATAGGTGGAGGAATACCAGATGGTAAGAAATTTAAAGCAGTACAAACAGGGGGGCCATCTGGAGGATGTTTAACAGAGAAAGATTTAGAGACACCAATAGATTTTGATACATTAGTATCTAAAGGTTCTATGATGGGATCAGGTGGGATGATAGTTATGGATGAAGATGACTGTATGCCAAGTGTTGCTAAGTTCTATCTAGAGTTTACAGAAGAAGAATCTTGTGGTAAATGTACTCCTTGTAGAATAGGTACTAGAAGGTTATCTAAAATGCTAGATAAGATAACAGAAGGTAATGGTACAATGGAAGATCTTAAGAAACTTAAAGATTTATCTCAAGTTATAATTAAGACATCTTTATGTGGACTAGGACAAACAGCTCCAAATCCAATATTATCTACTCTTAGAGAGTTTGAAGATGAATATATAGCTCATATTAGAGATCATAAGTGTCCAGCAGGACAATGTGCTAATTTTTTAAAGTATGAAATACTAGAGAATATGTGTATAGGATGTACAGCTTGTTCTAGAATATGCCCAACGGGTGCTATATCTGGAGAAGTGAAGAAAACTCACATTATAGGTCAAGATAAGTGTATAAAATGCGGTGCATGTATAGATAAGTGTAAGTTCTCAGCTATTACAAGAGGATAGTTTAAAGGAGGGAAATAGAGATGAAAAAATTTAAGGTAACCATAGATGGAAAACAAGTAAAAGTACCCATAGGTACAACTATATTAGATGCTGCAAAAGAAGTAGGAATAAATATACCAACTCTTTGTCATCTAAACTTACACAATATAAAGCTAGTTAATAACAGTGCTTCATGTAGAATATGTGTAGTACATGTTGAAGGAAGAAGAACGCTAGTACCAGCGTGTGCAACTGCAGTTCAGGATGATATGATTATAAAAACAAACACAATGGAAGTTATTAATGCAAGAAACACAGTTTTAGAATTATTGTTATCTAATCACCCAAAAGATTGCTTAACATGTTCTAAATCAGGAGAGTGTGAACTTCAATATCTATCACAACAACTTGGAGTAACACAGGTAAGATATGACGAAGGCGGAAGGATGGAATTTAGAAAAGAGTTCTCATCATCAATAATAAGAGATATGGAAAAGTGTATAATGTGTAGAAGATGTGAGACTATGTGTAATAAAGTTCAAACTGTAGGAGCGTTATCTGCTGTACGTAGAGGATTTGAGTCAGCAATTGCACCTGCATTTGAAGTGAATTTAGATGATTCAGTATGCGTTCATTGTGGACAATGTGTCTCTGTATGTCCTGTTGGTGCTTTAAGTGAAAATAGCCATATTATGAAAGCTATACAAGATTTAGCGGACCCAGAAAAGATTATTGTAGTTCAAACAGCTCCGGCAGTAAGAGCTGCTTTAGGTGAAGAATTTGATATGGAACCAGGAACTTTAGTAACTGGTAAGATGGTAGCCTCCCTAAGAAATTTAGGATTTGACTATGTATTTGATACAGATTTTGCTGCAGATGTAACAATAATGGAAGAGGGAGCAGAATTACTTGAAAGGTTAGATAAGTTTTTAAAAGGAGATGAAACTAAACTTCCTATATTAACATCTTGTTGCCCGGCATGGGTAAACTTCTTTGAAAGTCAATTTCCAGATTTATTAAATATACCATCAACAGCAAGATCTCCACAACAAATGTTTGGGTCTATTGCTAAAACTTATTTTGCTCAAAAACTAAATATAGATAGAGAAAAAATGGTAGTTGTATCTATAATGCCATGTTTGGCTAAAAAATTTGAATGTTCAAGAGAGGAATTTTCAGTGGATGGAAATCCTGATGTGGATTATTCTATATCAACTAGAGAATTAGCTCAGTTAATAAAAATGGCTAATATAAATTTCCGTGAATTGGAAGATGAAGATTTTGATAAGCCACTTGGAGAGTCAACTGGTGCCGCTGTTATATTTGGTCAAACAGGCGGGGTTGCTGAAGCTGCATTAAGAACAGCATATGAAGTATATACGGGTAAAAGCTTAAAAAAGGTTGAATTTGAATCGGTAAGAGGCTTAGAAGGTATAAGAGTTTCAACTGTGGATTTTGGAGATTTACAAATAAATGTAGGAATATCTCATGGTCTAGGAAATGCAAGAACATTATTAGAAGAAATAAGAAGTGGAAATCCTCGTAATTTACATGTTATAGAAATAATGGCATGTCCAGGCGGGTGTGTAGGTGGTGGAGGTCAACCATTCTACAATAATAATATAGATATAGTTGCTAAACGTAGAGATGCGATATTGAGAGAAGATGATAATAAGCATATAAGAAAATCACATGAAAATCCAGCGGTAATAGAGTTATATGAAACATTTTTAGGAAAACCTATGAGTGAAAAAGCTCATCATTTACTTCATACATCATATTCTCCTAAGGATAAACTATAAAAATAAAGGTGTGTATGTTACACACCTTTTTTATATATCATATATACTTATATTTGTAGGTAATTCATATATTATATCTTTTCTTTCAACTATGATTTTAGCAGTATTAGATATAATAGGATCGTTATTGATGTTTGTAAGTAGTTCTTTTGTAGGATTTATAGCAACAGGGTTTCCTACTCTTCTTAACATATTTATATCTCCATTTGTATCTCCGTAAGCATATGAATTAGATAAATCTATATTATATTTTTCTATAAATTTATCAATTGCCTTATTTTTACTTTCAGAATCCCACATTGGAATAACTGTGCCATTAAATACTCCATTCTCAAGTATATACTGGCTTCCTATACGATCTGTTACATTGTATTTTTGTGCCATTTTGTTTACTAAGAAGTCTGGACTTCCAGATATAAATATAACTATATGACCTTGATCTTTATGCCATTGTATTTGAGATCTGGTATATTTATACACTCTATCTGCTCTTAATTTTATAACTTGCTCGCTAGTGAATTCTATACAAGATGTGTCTAGTCCCATAATAGATTTTATATATAGGTCGCATATTTCAAGAAGATAGTCATCGTAATTCCCTTGTCTTTTATCCCAATTTAAAAATGTATCTTTAGCATGTTCGTGCCATAGCTTAGGATCGATTATTTCATACCTTATCAATTTTTTAAAATGCTCTACCATGAGGGAATCTCTGTACAATGTTCCGTCTATATCAAAAAATGCTGCTGTTTGTTTCATATTAAAATCACCTCAGATTAATAGTTTAATACATTATATTATAAATTTATCCAATTTTGTTAATATATATCATATTAATATATAATTATTTTGAGATAAATTTGATAGTATATTAATATAGTATGTACAGATAAAGGAAGTGGTACAATGAAATTTAGATATGCAAAAATAACTAATTCTAGATTAATGGGAAGTATGGGACTTATAATATCTTGGGATAAAGATGAACATATATATAACCAATATTTTTTATTAGATGCTGAAGGCCTGGGAATAGCTGATTACGTTAGCTTAGAAAATGTTGATGAACATAAATTTTATATGGAACAAGAAAGGTTGATGGGGGGACTTGGATCAGATAGAATTTATATATCTAAAGAAGAGGCGTTATTTTTAGTCAATCAATTTGGAAATAAAACAATTATGTATAATAAGGAATTGCCAGGTGAAATAGATGAATATATGTATATTATAGAAGAATATAAATCGGATATAACATTTGAACATATATTTCCCAAGATGTGCAAATTAATTGAGAACGACATAGAATTTATAAATTATATGACTATGAGGTTTATAGCAAGAGACAGAGAAGTCTTAAGATATTTTTGTGTTAATGAAGATATAGCCAATATGCATATAACCAATATTAATGGAGTGTTATTAAAGAATAAGGTTATATCGAAAGAAAATAATAAATATATATGTGAAGCTATGTATGAAGATAATGACGGATACTATAAATGCAAACTGGCGTTTAACATAGATATAATAGATGGAGAATATAAAATAAGATCTTTAATTGTTGTTGATAGAGAATATATAGATCATATATATGTTTTAGATGAAATGATAAAAAACGAATATCTAGTTGTCTACAATGTAAATAGTCAAAATTATTTTTCAGAAAAATTTTATAGTGACAATCCATTTGCTCTTAAAAGTAACTTAGAAAATGGGGTGCTATTTACTAGATTTAATTTTAATAATAACCATGTAAAGAAAGATACATATTTAATTAGTGATGATATAAAGGCTCTTTATTATGTAATAAATAATAAATTATTAGTCGCTTGTTATAATGAAAGAGATAGAATATATACAGATAAAATATTAAACACTAAATATAAAGACTATATAAAAAAAGAAAATGAATATTTGTTCAAAGGAAGCATTTTATATGAATTTGTAGAATCTGAAGAAAATGATTTTTATAATTTTATAGACAAAAACTTATAAAGCCGTGATTAATATCACGGCTTTATATATTGGTATTTATAATATTGGGGGAATATTATGAAGAATACATAACTTATTATTAACCAATATTATAAATATATACACTTATATAGAAACTTTTTTAAAATTTACATTTCTTCTTCGTCTTGTTCTTCCATATTTATGTTTGGCATCATATTCATATTTTGAGGCATCATATTCATATTCTGCATATTCGATGGCATTCCAAATGGTGCTCCACATGAACAAGGCATGCAGTTAAACCATGCAGGGTTTAAAGCCATCATATTATATAACATAGAAGGATGCATAAAAGGTTGCATCATAAAAGGATTTCCCATAGGTTGTTGCATCATCATTTCGTTCATATCCATATTAGGCATAGGCGGCATTTGCATACCGGGCATCTGCATATTCATATTAGGCATAGGCGTTTGCATACCAGGCATTTGCATATTCATGTTTGGAGCCATATTCATGTTAGGCATAGGCGCTTGCATGCCAGGCATTTGCATATTCATGTTTGGAGCCATATCCATATTAGGCATAGGCATTTGCATACCAGGCATCTGCATATTCACATGCTGAGTCATATTAGGCATAGGCATTTGTCCAGGCATTGGTTGCATCATGTAAGGATTCATATACATCATATAAGGATTCATCATCATATTATGCATTACCGCGTCATCCATATTCATATCCACATCTTGGTGTGTATCCATATCCATCATAGGATTCATCATATTATACATCATAGGATTTATATAAGGCATTGGATACATGTAATTATTATCACTGTACATATTATTATTATTATTGCAATTCATGTACTTTTTATCATACTTCATATTAATATTACCTCCCAAAAAAATTTAAGTACTTATGCAAAGCCTTTATAATATATATATTAATTTAGGAGATATTATGTGCATGTTTTTATGTAATTTTAATGCATTTTGCGACTTTGTATAAAAGATAAGTAAATATCTTATTAATAAATTAACCGACTTGTTATAACAAGTCGGTTTTTATTTGTTTTAGTTATAGAAAATGAATATTTCTCGGGAAATATGTCTACTGAAATGGAAATTTAATATAGAGTGTCAAAAACCATATTATTTTGAAGTATTATGTGTATCATTTTCTACAGGTGCATCATAAAAATGAGCTGGGTCTATATAGTCTACATCTTTTTTCATATCAAGAGGCATAACTGAAGAGTCTCTTAATTCTCTTGACCAATCTTTATATTGATCGACATCTATAGTTTTTTCTAATTGAATACCAGCATTTTTAGCTTTTAAATGTTTCATTTTAAAACCTCCTAAGAATTATTTATATATATTATTTGTAGAATTGTTTTTTGTATCCTATAAAAAAATGAAAAAAACTATTGACGTAATATATTACACATGATATATTAATACTTGTCCTTAAGAAAAGGGCAAAACATTGAACTTTGAAAATTAAACAGTAGGTCAATTAACACACCATTTATAATAAAGTAATGCCAAGTTTATCATGAGAGTTTGATCCTGGCTCAGGATGAACGCTGGCGGCGTGCCTAACACATGCAAGTCGAGCGAGGACTTCGGTCCTAGCGGCGGACGGGGGAGTAACGCGTGGGTAATCTGCCTCATACACACGGATAACATACCGAAAGGTATGCTAATACGAGATAACATTAAGAAATGGCATCATTTCTTAATCAAAGAATTTCGGTATGAGATGAGCCCGCGTCCCATTAGCTAGTTGGTAAGGTAAAAG
>NZ_JCANUR010000011.1:0-93102 GCF_059569055.1 Sporacetigenium mesophilum DSM 16796
TTAATTTATTTATGCTGTAAAGTTATAATTGCTAAGTATTCTATGTTAACGCTAACGCGTATTGTTCGTTCAAACTTACTTGAATACTTTGATGAATATGTAATGGAATATTTTCGGACACGCTGATTTTGGTAAAATATAGAAAATTGATTTTGCATAGAGGGATAGGTCTAACTAAACATATAGTAAAATATTGGCCTTAAATGAAAATAAAGTAAAATAAGCAGCTAGTGGTAAAACTAATTACCAATAGCTGCTTATTTGGATTTGTCAAGTATTCAATTTCTACCTAAATGCAACACTAGAAGATTTAATTCTCCTCTTTTAAATATATACTTAATTTCAACACTATATTAAAATATAGCCTTAAATAAAAAGTAGGTGTTAGCTTATAAAACAAATAAATAAATTTCGAGTTGACAAGATAGCATCTACTTTTTATTACATAGCTCCTCTAAAAATTCCCATTATTTCTTCTAGAGATGCTTGTTGTGGGTTTGTAAAACCACAAGCGTCTTTTAAAGCATTTACTGATAGCACCTCTATGTCTTTTTCCTTAAGACCTAGTTGCTCTAACCCAGTTGGAATTCCTACATCACTAGATAGTTCTTTTATAGCATCTATAGCTTTTTGAGCTGCTTCTTCATTTGAAAGATTTTCAACTTCAACACCCATAGTTTTTGCTACATCTTTTAATCTTTCAGGAACTACACTTGCATTATAGCTTTGAACATGAGGAAGTAATATTGCATTACATACACCATGAGGTAAATTATAGAATCCACCTAACTGATGAGCCATTGCATGAACATATCCTAAACTAGCATTATTAAATGCCATTCCACCTAAGAATTCAGCATAAGCCATCATTTCTCTAGCTTCTTGATCTTGACCATTCTCAACAGCTTTTCTTAGATACTTAGAAACTAACTCAACTGTTTTTAATGCACAAGCATCTGTTATTGGTGTAGCTATTGTCGAAACATAAGCTTCTATAGCATGAGTTAAAGCATCCATTCCAGTTGCAGCAGTTAATGATTTAGGCATTGCCATCATTAATAATGGATCATTTACAGCCATAATAGGAGTAGTATTTTTATCAACTATTGCCATTTTTATATGTCTTTCCTCATCAGTTATTATACAGAATCTAGTCATTTCACTAGCTGTTCCAGCTGTAGTATTTACAGCAACTAAAGGTAATTGTGGTTTTTCTGATCTATCTACACCTTCATAATCTTCTATACATCCGCCATTAGCAGCAACCAAAGCTATTCCTTTTGCACAGTCATGAGAAGATCCTCCGCCAAAAGAAACGATGAAGTCACAGTTATTACCTTTGATTAACTCTAATCCATCTCTAACATTTTTAACTGTAGGATTTGGCTGTGTTTGGTCGTATATAACATACTCTATGTTTTCGTTTTCTAGCACTTCTGTTAGTTTATCTACCAATTTTATTTCTGCTAATATCTTGTCAGTAACTATTAAAGCTTTTTTAAATCCTAATTTGCTAATATCCTTTCCTGCATCCGTTAAAGATCCTGAGCCCATTACACTTACAGGTGGCATGAAAAATTTGTATGTACTATTCATATAAATACCTCCATTTAAAATTTATTTTTTTATATATTAGAAATATATTGAGTTATAACAAATGTATTACAAAAATTTTTCATAATATTTTAAATATTTACAAAATTGTTTATATATTAACAACAATATTGTTTAAATAATAACAATATTGTTGTTAATTTTTATAATATTATATATAAAGGAAACCATAAATATTGCAAACGCAATATACTTTCAACTATTATTGAATTACTTGCACAAAGTAAATGTTAAAATATAAATAAAATCTCACCAATTAATTATTTAAAAAATATAAAATTAGCAAATAACAAAGACTTGTCAATTAGTGAAATTATGATAGAAGTTACATATTACTAATAGCTTAATTTAAAAGTTTCACAAAACATATAAAATGAGAATAAACTATTAGTAAAATGAGGTGAATTTACATGGATTATAAACATTATTATCAAATTCAAAAATGTTATGATAAAAGGCAAATGGGTATGGATTTAATTAGCGATAATTTCTTAGCAAATGATATTGCAAGGGCTATAATAGGAGTGGTTCATGCTTACAATTTTTATGAAAAATTGGCTGAGTTAGCCCCCAATGAGCAGAGTCGACAAGTTATATTAAGCATCCAACAAGACAAAGCAAGACATTATTACATGTTCACTATGATTTTAAGTATATTGGGCGGGGAACAGCGTCAAATCCCTATGGGGGAATTACCTATGGAATTTGAAGATGGTGTAAGAACAGCTATTAGCAATGAATTGCAACCAGCTTCTTTTTATCAGTATATTGCAACTAGAGCAATGGATAATTCTATTCAGATGAATTTCATGAATGCTTCCAATGATGAACAACGCCATGTATCCTTGCTTCAGGATATTTTGATGTCTATAAATTTGGAAGGTGTAAATTCCATAAACAACAAAGAGGGTCAAGAATATAAAGAATATGTATTAAAATTAATTAATGAATTTATTAAAGTACAAGACGAATATCCTTTAATATTTAGCATTGAAACAAAATATCTAGATAATAATAGGGAAGCTATACAACTAAGAAATGGAGTAATAAATAGCTTTGAATACTCTGAAGATAGAGTACCAGAAAAATATAAGGATATACATGAAGAATTATTACGAATATTATCTTCATATAGAGAGTCATATGAAAAATTATATATAGCAATAGTTATAGGAGATAGTAGAGCAGTTGGAGAAAATGTAGGTCGTTTATATCAATTAGATATAGATCTAAATAAAGTCATAAATGATTTAAGTATGTAAAAAACCAGTTATAGAAACTGGTTTTTTATTTTAATATTTATATCTTAGATAACTAATGTTTACTTATAGGTGATAAAAAATATATAATTAAACTAAATATAAATTACTTCAGCACATTACTAATGAATAAATATAGGGGGCAAAATCATGAAGTACTACATGAAATCAAAGTTTTATAAACTAAAAGAAAGCTTTTGGATAAAAAATGAAAAAGAAAAAGACTGTTTTTTTGTAGAAAACAAACTTCTTTCAGCTGGATTACAATTTAAAATAATAAAAAATAATAACACCTTATATTCAGTAAAACAAAAGCTATTGTCATTTATGGCAAGTTATGAAGTTTATGAAAATAATGATACAATAGCAAAGGTAAGTCAAAAATTGACTTTTAGCAAGGATAAGCTAAAAATAGATAGCAAATATGGAGATATAAAAGTCCAAGGGGATATGTTTCACTATAATTATTCAATAGTTAAGGATGGCAAGACAATAGGAAGAGTAATAAGAAGCTTCGTTGATTTTAAAGATAGATATATGGTAGATATAAACTTTGAAGATGAAGCATTTGTATTGGTTCTGGTAATGATGATAGACGATATAATAAATAAACAACTTAAATAACATGAATTTTAAAAATATATATAATAAATAAGGAGAATACCCATATGTAATGGGGTTTCTCCTTATTTTATTTACAATTACAAGAAATACTTTATAAAGTTATTTTACCACCTTGCCTAACACCTATAATTACACTAGCTTCCTTGAAATGAATTTCATAAATATCTAACATATCCCCTGCCTGGTTTATTAACATTTCGTAACTTTGTTGTTTTTTAACAAATGCATTTTTTAAGTCATATATTGTTAAATCACTTTTTTGAACTGTGGCATTAGTAACTCTAACATGTTCGCTGTTTTCACTTGGTACTGTTGGCACTGTTGTAAATGCTACCTTGTTGTTTTGTGAAAACTCCAATGTCTTAGGTAGACCTCTAAATGATGAAAAATAAGCAACACCTTTATTTTGAGGATTATAATAAAAATTTAAGATCCTAACATTTGGTGAATCATTCACAGTAGTTGCTAAAGCTATATTTGTTGTTTCTTCCATTATTCTATTAAATTCTTTTAATAAATCCATTTTTATTCTCCTTTTGTAAGTTATTTAATTTATTCTATCATACAACCTTGACAACAGTATGTCATGGTTATAACATAAAATGAATTAAATTTATAAAGGATTGATAAAATTGAAAATAGACAGGATAATCTCCATTATTATGATATTGCTTGAACACAAAAAAATTAGTGCAACTAAACTTGCTGAAATGTTTGAAGTATCTCCTCGGACTATATATAGAGATATAGAAACAATAAATTCAGCGGGTATACCTATAATTACTTATCCTGGGATTAACGGCGGTATTGGAATTATGGAGGAGTATAAAATTGATAAGAAAATTTTTACAACTTCAGATATTGCAACGCTTTTAATGGGGTTAGGAAGTATATCATCAACAATGACTAGTAACGAAATTATTAATACTATTGCAAAGGTAAAAGGATTAGTTTCAGATGAGCAAATTAGAGATATTGAATTAAAATCAAACCAAGTTACTATAGATCTTACCCCTTGGATTGGAAATAAGAACCTACAGCCCAATCTTGAAAAAATTAAAAAAGCACTAAATGAGAGTAGGTTTTTATCCTTTGAATATTTAGATCGTAATGGTAAAAAAAGCATTCGTAAAGTTGAGCCTTATAGATTGATATTAAAGGAATCAAATTGGTATTTACAAAGTTACTGTGATTCTAGGCAAGATTTTCGTATTTTTAAATTATCTCGTATTTCAGAACTTGAAATTCTAGACGATACATTTATTCCAAAAGAATTTGATGTTAAAACATTAGGCTCATGGGAATATATAGAGAAAAATATTATTACAATTAAGCTTTTAGTCCATGAGTCACTTAAAGAGAAAATGGTGGAACACTGTGGAGAAGAAAATATCCAATCTTATTTACATAATAAATTAATTGTCAACTTCCCATTTGTAGAAGATGAGTTTGGATATAATCTTTTGCTTAGTTTTGGTGATAAATGTGAATGCTTAGAACCTACACATGTGCGAGATGAGATTATTAAAAGGATTAAAAATTTACTCAAAGTTTATACAAACTGATTTAAAACAAAATTATACATAATCTTACATTTATCTTGTATGTAAACATTGTAATAAATTATAATATATTTAAGATTAGGTATTAGGGGATTTTGATTTAAATCGGAGGGGTAATATGGGTGACATAAGCATAAACGAAAATATACTGTACTTAAATAAAGAAAAACAGATTAATGAAAATATAGAGAAAAAAATAATCTTATTAGAATATCTAGACAATATATGTACAGGTATAGTACTTGAAGATAAAAAAGATACTTTATTGGTATTTGACGAGTTTGGAAGAAATAGAATTATTAATAGACAAGATGTATTAGATATAGATGTAAAAATATCTAAGAATTTAGAAGATCATATGTATAAATATTATAGGCAATATAAACATACATCAAATATGGAAAATGAATGTAGGTTTTTGAAAAAACAATTAGAAGAAATAAAAGATGCATACTCAAAAAACTATAATTTACTTAAGGAATATAGTAACGAGCTTCAAGATATAAAAGAAGAAACCTTAGATGTGCTAGGTCTATATAGATATGTAGATATACAAAACAAGTTAAGTTCAATGTTAAAGAATGACCTAAAAAATTATATTATAGATATAAATGATAGACATCTTTTGGAGAAAATAACTTTCAATAGATTATATACAGTGGCAAAAGAAGGAACGTTTGATGTTGAAAACCTTAAGTTCGTGGGATATTTTGATGATGGTGGAGTATACATAGAAGATAGCTCACTTTGGGATAGAGAAGCCAAAGAACAAGCTGAAGCTATATATTCTAATTTTAATAATAAGTTATTAAAAAAGATTAAAGACTATAAAGATATTAGTCTAGAAATAGAAGATAGACTAATATTAGGAGGTCCTATAACAGATTTAACTCTAGAAAAAAACTTCAGTTTTAAATTGCTATCACATATAAGAGACAAAGAAAGTATAGACAAAATAATATTAGATATAGCTAATTTTGTAAATGAATATATAAATTAGGGTTTAAGAAGACTGTACTTTAAATAACTAGTACAGTCTTTATTTTAGAATCAAAGTATATAATATATTTGAAAAGAAGGGATTAAAATGAAAAGAAAACAAGAATTTTTTAGGGGATGTCTATTAGGGGGAGCAATAGGGGATGCACTTGGATGGCCTGTTGAATTTCTTAGATACAATGAAATAATAAGAAAATTTGGAGAAGATGGCATTAATGATTTAGTATTAAATAAGTCTAGAAAAGCCGAAATAACTGATGATACACAGATGACTCTTTTTACTGCAGAAGGTATACTCAGAGCACAGACTAGAGGAAATGAAAAAGGTATATGTGATCCTACATCAGTTGTTTACTTTGCATACAAAAGGTGGCTAAACACACAAGGCTACAAAAGAGAAAAGGATTGTGATTGGATATACGATGGTTGGTTATTAGATATAAAAGAACTTTATGCAGAGAGGGCACCAGGTAATTCTTGTCTATCAGCTCTTTTAAGTAATAAGATGGGGAGTATAGATGAGCCGATTAACGACAGTAAGGGTTGTGGCGGAGTTATGAGAGTTGCACCTGTAGGTTTGTTTTATCCAAAGGAAAGAGCATTTGAGATGGGGGTAGATTTTGCAGCTTTAACACATGGGCATCCATCTGGATATTTATCTGCCGGAGCATTATCACTTATAATTTCTTCTATTATAAGTGGGTGTGATATAGAAACCTCTGTAAATGAAGCATTAGATGAACTTAAAAAGCATGAAAATCATGAGGAATGTTACGAATTACTAAAAAAAGCCGTTGATTTATCAAACACAGACATTAAGCCACTTCATGCAATTAATGAACTTGGAGAAGGCTGGGTAGGAGAAGAAGCATTGGCGATATCAGTTTACTGCGCATTAAAGTATAAAGCTGATTTCAAAAAAGCACTTATTGCATCTGTAAATCACAATGGTGATAGTGACAGCACTGGATCAATTACTGGTAATATTTTAGGCTCTTATTTAGGGATAAATGAAATCCCAAGGGAATGGATAGACAATATAGAGTTAAGTGATGAAATAACTGAAGTTGCCGATGATTTATTAACTGGATATGAAAGAGGAAGAGGATGGTGGAACAAGTATCCAGGGTATTAATGTAGTCACCATTATTTGGAGGAGACATGAAAAAGAGTATATTAATGATAACTCCTGAAAATAAGGAGATTAATAGATTTAGAAAAAGGCAGATAAATAATTTTATACAAATAACAATGCCATATTTAGCTGCATATATTGATGTAAACAAATATGAAATTACATTAATAGATGAATACAATCAGAAAATACCATTTGAAAATTATTACGACCTAGTTGTAATTACAGTTAATACTGCAAATGCACCTCATTGTTATAATATTTCAAAAAATTTTAAAAGCAAAGGTAGCAAGGTTGTTTTTGGAGGACCTCATGCAACGCTTTTACCAGAAGAGGCAAAAAAACATTGTGATGTAATAATTATAGGTGAAGCTGAAGAAAGTTGGCCAAAATTTTTAGAAGAATTTTATTATGGAAATTATAAGGGCGAGTATAGGTGTTTGAATACTCCTACTCTAGAGGGAATCCCCATACCAAGAAGGGATTTAATAAAAGGAAGACTATTTACAAAAGGTGCAGTTTTTGCAACAAGAGGATGTCCATATAGCTGTGATTACTGCAATTTAAAACAGATATATCAGAATTCATTTAGAAAAAGACCTATAAAAGAAGTGATAGAAGATATTAAAAATATAAAAAGTAAGTTTTTTGTATTTTGGGATGATAATTTCTTTGGGGATATTGAATATGCAAAAGAGCTATTAAAAGAGCTTAGTAAATTAAATAAAAAGTGGGCAGCACAGGTTACATTAGAAAGATGTAGGGATGAGGAATTATTGAAATTGGCAAAAAAAGCAGGGTGTGTTTACTTTTTTGTTGGATTAGAGTCTTTTTCAAAAGATACTTTAATTAGTGTAAATAAAGGAATAAATAATGTAGATAAATACAAAGAGTTAATAGACTGTGTTCATAAACATGGAATTTGTATACAAGCGGGAATAATTTTTGGATTTGATACTGATACAAAAGAAGTATTTAAAACAACATTAGATATGTGTAATTACTTAGGTATTGACGGGGTTACGGTAAGTATACTAACTCCCTTGCCAAAGACACCATTATATTATCAATTAAGCAAAGAGAATAGGCTATTAACACAAGATTGGTCATATTATAATGGAAAAACTAGAGTAGCATTTCAACCTAAGAATATGAGTCCAGAAGAACTAATTGATGGATATATGTGGTTTAGAAGTAACTATTATTCGCTAAAATCAATAATAACTCGTCTGAAAAAATCAAGAACTAATATTTTATACAATTTAGCAGTTAACTTAGGCTATAAGGTTTCAATAAGAAAAATAGTATAAATGTCTAAAAATAGATTTAATAATGTTCTAATTATTATAATTATATAGTAGTACATAGTTGTATAATACTGTAAATTTAATATAAAAGGGGGGTATAGTTATAAAAAAGATAGTATATATACTAACACTTGTTATTTTAATATTTACATCTGGGTGTTCAGCGCGAAAATATGAAAAAGTTGAATCATTGAGAGATGGGTATTTTCATATTGTAGAAAAATTTGAATACAGAGAAGAAGTAAATATGGACTACATAAAAGAATTATTAAAAGATTATGGCGATAATCCTCTCGTTGATTCTGGGACATTGGGAGAAGGAGAGAAAATAAATAAATATGTTTTTAGGAGCGGCAAAAATGAAGAACTCGTTATTGTTACTAGATCAAGTAAATCTAATGAAAATGAAAAGTTTTCCAATATGGGATACACCTGTAAAAAAGATCAGAAGGTAAGTTCTATATCAGATATAAGATTAAGTTTCAGCATTATAGAAAATACCAATAAATACTCTGTAGATTATAGCACTGATGATTCAATTGGGTTTAAAAAAGTTTCTGAGATTATAGATGGTAAAGGCTCTTTGTTTTTAGATTTGTATAATAAAGTTGCTAAAAATATGCTTAAAGAAAACGATTTAAATTTAAAGGACATTGAAGAATTAACCGATATAAAACCAGATAGGGCTGAATCTGTTGGAAAAAAAGGCGATAAAGAATACAAAATATTTAGAGATAGATATACAAATGGAATCTCTGATAGAGATGATTACGAATACACGTCAATTATTTATGCAAATGATGTGAGTAAGTTTCGTATGGTTATGTATCAAAAAGAGAATAAGGATGCAAATATATCTATTTTAAAAAGCACATCTGTTGATTATGATAGTATTAATAATAAAGTAAGTTCTAGTATAGGTTTATCTGTTAATAATGTCTCACAGCAAGAAAAACTTTTAAATAAGATTTTGAAATTTTAAATATTATAGAAACTGTGTTTACTTAGTACGCTGTTCTTATATATTGCATATTAAAAAAGGGGAGCAAGTGTTATCAGAACAACAGGAACTAAAATTACCAAAGGGTTATTATATAATACTTATTATATAATAAGTATTATATTTATAGCCATTACATTATGGTCACTATTTCAAGTTGATGGAGATACTAAATATCTAATTAATTTAGGGTTTTATAGCACTTATGTATAGAGTTTAGGAATTGGACTATGTAAAGTATACATTTATAATTTATCAATTTATGGACTTATGAAGAATAGGTTATGGGGTTTGATATTGACAACTATAGTATCTTTGAATATTTCAGTTGTTAGTTTGAGAGATTTAATTGAATATCTTAATCGTGGTCAGCACATATACGGTATAATTACATTTATTTTTCTATTCGTATTTTCATACCTCATATCAATTATTATCAGAAAAATTAGTAAGTGTTTAGAAAACTAAATTAGGCATAAAAGTAGAATAGTATTATAAATAATGCATACTAAAAAGCGAATAACTTTTATATATTATGAAACACATTAATAAAGGGGGGATAAATTCATGTATCAATATAAATTTGTAAAAGCTACATTAGGGGGATTTTTTGAAAAAGCAAACCATCGAGAAATTATTAACCAACATGCTCAGGGTGGGTGGAGATTAGTGCAAGTTCTTCCTAACGAATACAACGCAAATGGTAAACCTATAGATTATGAAATTATTTTTGAGAAGAAAATTGATGCTTAAGTCCTGATACATCACTTTTTAAGACGCATTCTTTATATACTGTTCATTAATAAAGGAAATATCCGGTATAATAAAAACTTGAAAAGAAGAGGTATATTTATATGAAAAGGATTATATCTTTTTTCAGCATAATTCTAATAGTATTTTCTTTAGTTGGTTGTGGTAGAACTTATGATGCTAAAGTAACTATCGGAGAATCAGAAAATTTTAGCAAAAAGGAAATAAATGATGCAGTAGAGTGTGTAAAGAAGAAATTTAGGAGCTTTGAAGGATGCAATCTCACTGAATTGTGGTATGACGAAGATAAATCAAATACTCTTGTTAAAGACTATTTAAAGTATGGTCGTGGCTCCGAAAATGGGTCTAATGCCGAGAATGTAATTATATTAATGTCAAATTTTAATGTGAATTCTGCAGGTGGGGACGGGAGTTTTGAACCTAATTCAACTATGTCAAATTGGCAATGGGTACTTATAAGAGAGAGTAAAATGTCACAATGGCAAGTTGATACTTGGGGTTATTAAAAATTAATAATAAAATAGTTGATATAGTAATTGGCAAAAAGAAACCGGATATTTAACTATTTAAATAAAGTTAGATATAATTGAAGATTTAATAAATAGTTTAATCAGTTATTATTGTAAGTTGTATAATATTGTTCATCAATTTTTTGTAATTTGGATACTATAATATTGCACAAATATAAAAGTTTGAAAGGAGTACATCAGCATGAATGATAAAAAAGATGTTTTAGATAGTGGTCCTTTTTTTCATGGCACTAAAGCAGAACTGAAAATTGGAGACTTACTAGAACCACAACACTTATCAAATTACCAAAATAAAAAATCTAACTATATTTATTTTACTGCAACATTAAATGCTGCTAAATGGGGTGCTGAATTAGCAACATCTAAATCAAAAGAAAGAATTTATATTGTAGAACCATTAGGTGAATTTGAAAATGACCCGAACTTAACTGATAAAAGATTTCCTGGAAATCCAACACGTTCTTATAGGTCTAAATTTCCTTTGAAAATAGTAGCTGAATTAGGTTCATGGGAAAGACATTCCGATGAAGAAATAAATCATATGATTTCATCTTTAAAAAAGTTAAATGATGAGGGGAAAAATGTAATATACGATTAATCTATATATATACAATACGCAACATTTCAAGGCAATTGGTGAGCTTTCTTTATATAACACTCAGTTGTACAATATTGTGCGATATAAAAGTTAGGATAAAATGATTATATTTTTATTTAGATTAGTTGATTGAAGGGAATAGGGGCAATGATTTGGAAACTAGTTGGAATAACTCTAGTTATTTTAGGGTTCGTTTTATTTATATGGGGAATATCTAATGCGATAAAAGAAACAAAAGGAGAAAAACTATGGTATAGAATAACAAGTTTTTTATATGATGTTGTTCTAATTGGAATAATATTTTTTGATGGAAGTATCGGATATTATTTAATTCCAACAGGTTTATTTTTAATTCTTTTAGGTGGGATTTTGTTCTTTAATCTAATTTAATTTATTTTTAATACAATTAAGTATTGTACAGTTTTTATATAAATTTCTTGATAAAGAGTTTTAGAGATGAATGTCAAAATATAGAATAAGGGGGGATTAAAAATGGAACCTACACCACTGATATCTATTAATTATCCAGTTCTGTGTTTTTTTATAGTCATTATAATAGCAAGTATAGTGGGAATAATCTATTTAGTACGTAACGACAGATTAAGAAGGAAAGACTATATAATTGTCTATGCTTTTACTTTAATAATACCTGTAATAAATTTAATAAGTCCTGTAAAAGTAAGTGTTATTCTTTCAATTGTGATTTGGGCTATTGTTCCTACACTAATATTAGGTACAATAACTAATTTTTTGTTTAAGAAGAAGTAGTATATTGCACATTGGCATATTAGTTATTGTGAGGATACTGATAACTTTAGCGATTATATTGAGGCAACCGCCTTTTTAAATGATGATGAAACCTGGGATGTATACTATGATGACACACTTAATGAAGAAGATAGGGACTTATTTAAGTATTATCATACAAAGAGAGATAAGTTTATAGGAATATACCTATTTACGGTAAAAGATGAAATAGAAGGATAAAAAAAGTTTAATGAATGGGTAAATAGTATTGATAAACCCTTCTTGAAAGCCCAAATATAAATAACATTGTTCTATAGAAACAAGGCAGAGAACATATATGTATGTTAAGGTCTATGTCAAAATATTTATATACAGCCATTAAATAAAAGTGGTAGATAAATGCCTTGACTATTAGAATTTTTTGGTAAACAATAATATTATGAAGCTTGAAATAATTTAAAGAGGTGAAGAAATATGACATTAGGGAAAAAGGCTGTTTATTTTTTATGTTATAACTTTGAAAATGATTCTGTTGCTCCAAGGATTTTTGATAATTCACTAAAAACCTTTAACTTAAAAGAAACAGAAACTATTGTAGATGGATATCCTGTTATGGAGTACATAGATTCAAATGGAAACTTGTTTAGCTATGTAAGAACAAATAAAGTAATTAGCCATGATTATGAATACTATCTGCCTATTATGAACGAGTATTTTTCTGATTACGACTTTGGAGGAGTAGTGAACTGGCATGGCGGAGCAAAGGCACCAGACAAGGTTTTATGTTTACATACTATAGGAGATGTTCAATCTGGATATTTCGCACCTACAAATCCTATATATACAACTAATCTAGGGCATAGTTTAGAAAAAAACAGAAAAGAATTACAACTAGAAGAGTTTAGAGTAACTATGGAAGCTACACATTGGTCTGGAATTATATCTAATGGATCACCAGATAAAATAGTAGAATACAAAGTTCCTTTAGTAGATGTTGAAATAGGAAGCACACCAGAAAGCTGGAGCAATGAAAAGGCTGTTGAGGTTATTACATTGTCTTTAGTTGAAGTATTTAACAACGATAGAAGATTTCCTACAGTATTATATGTTGGAGGAATTCACTTTGAAGAACCAATAACTAATGCAGTATTTGGACAAGAATATCCTGTGTCTGCAACTCATATTCTTCCAAGTGCATGGGTTGTAAATGGTGAATACGATAATGAAGAAGGTTATAAAAAATTGGAAGCATGTGTTAATTCCATTGAAGGTGGAATTGATGGCATTGTTTATCAAGAGAAATTAAAGGCACCATATAGAGATCAATGTAAACGTATAGGTGAGGAGTTAAATGTACCTGTTTTCAAACATAAACAGCTTAATAACATAACACAATCTCCTATTATAGATTTATACAAAGAAAATTAATAAATAAAAAAGCTGCATTGAAATAATAACGGGTTTACTTTTGAGGTGCAAAACGAAAAATAACAGGTAAAATCACAGCAAAAAACACATCTAAAATCACACGATTATTAGATGTGTTTTTTTATTGAAATTTCAACATTCATAGTAGATACTTAACAAAAATAACACCAAAAATCACACATGAAATCACACGCAAAAACACACTTACAATAAATTTATTGTTGATGTAATTTACTATGTGATTTTTTATGTGAAAAAGTAGGATAAAGTAAAGGTGTTTTCTATAATAATTTATGCAAGATTTATTAAACTTAAATTATATGATATACTTTAGAAAAAATAGATAATAGTAATAATTTTGTAGTGATTGTTTTGTAATTCTGCAAAAATATGAATAAACAAAACAAACATTCGAAAGGTGATGCTCATGAATAAGGGGATATTTCGATTAGAAAAAATTAAGTTGTTTCTTATTGAAGATTTAGTAAATTTTATTTTTGGTGTAATGCTTATACTCTTTCCAATATATATTCAATTTATAGGAATATTTTATGCTATATTTGTTCCTATAGCCCTTATACATTGTTTCAAAGGAATATTAATAGTTATAGACTTAGTTAGGAAAAATTATGTGTGCGAGGAACTGGAGTTATTTAGATTATATCCTCGAAAATTTGATTGCTTGTATTCTAAAAATTACTATGAGGTAGAATTGCTACTTAAAAGTGGGAAAAAGTTAGAGTTGAAGAGCACATTAGAAATTGATATACAATTACGAAGCCGAGTAAGAGTGTGTTACCTTAAAAAGTCAAAAATATTATATAGTATATGTTCAATATAATATGTAGTCTTTATATACTATTTATTAAAATGCTTTTAGGAGTTGATGAAGATGGATTTATATGATGTAGTGGCTTTAAAAGTCGATATTCCTGAATACCGACTCACTAAAGGTCAAAAAGGAACTATATTATTAATATATAATGAAAATGATTTTGAAATTGAGTTTTGTGATGACGAAGGGATAACGTTATATTTAGGAACTATTTGTAAAGACAAATTAGAATTGGTATGGTCTTATAGTAATAAGTCTTATATAAAAAACAAGTAGGTTGTTTCATAGTATTTATATATTACGCAGTTGTATAAGACTAAGTAATATAATAGCGTTTTAATTATATTGTAATAGAGTAATGTATTGCTCTAAACAATTCGTCCAATACAGAGTAACCAAAAAATCATAAATGAAAAAATACTTAAACATATAATGGAGGTTTTAATAATGAGAGAAGAATATATACTAAGAAGTATAGTATCATTGTTTCTAGCCATTTATTTGGTTACGTATTTTAAGGCGAAGAAAGAAGAAAATATAATTAAAGTTCCAAATTATATATCATTGCTATTTGGTGCACCAATAGGCATTGGATTTATGCCAATATTCACACTCTTATCTAGTTTTGCAAATATGGTTAGTTTTATAGTTGGATTGGCATGCTATTTTATTATTGATAAGGGATTGGGAGTCAATATATATATTTATATGTGGGTAAGTTTAACTATAATAGTATCTATATATGATATAATCAAGTATGGGGATTAGGATTATAGATAGCTTTTTATAAAAATTTAATTCTCCATATTTATAAACTGTGAAATAAATTTAAGATAAAAAGGGTGCGTTTTTAGTTAAAAAACACACCCTTTTTTACGTGATTTCTATTGTGATTTTGATTGAGATTTTAAGTGCAATTTTATAATTTGCACCTCAAAAGTAAACCCATTATTGAAATAATCAATGCAGCTTTTTTTGAGTAAAGTGAATTTTATTTATATCCATCTACAACAACTTCCAATTCCCCAGTTTCAGGATCTATTATAAGGCCATGAACTAAAACATCATTAGGCATTAAAGGATGCTTTTTAATTATAGAAGTACTTTCTATTACAGAATTATTTACACAACCAAAACCATGTAACCAATTTTTTAGATTAATTCCTGTATATTCAAGAGTTGATACAATATCCTCTTTTACACCTCTTTGCATAAATTGCTCAATCATATCATCTGGATTAATATTACTCATTCCACATCCATGATGGCCTATTACAAAAACTTCCTCAGCCTTTAATTCATAAATTGCAACTAAAAGACTTCTCATAATACTTCCAAATGGATGCATAACAACGGCACCTGCATTTTTAATAATTTTTGCATCTCCGTTTTTTAGATTTAAAGCACATGGAAGAAGTTCTGTTAATCTAGTATCCATACATGATAATATTACAATTTTTTTATTTGGATATTTCGTTGTTTTATATTTTTCGTATTCTTTATTTTCTACAAATGACTTATTATGTAGTAGCATTTCTTGAAGCTTATTCATATTATGACTCTCCCCTTAAATATGTTGTTTTTAATATACTAACATAATATACCAGTGGTAGAATAGTAAATTTTCATATGATTTAAAATTTTATTTTAAGTTATCATTAAGTAATGAGTTACTAAACATTTTAGCATAAATAACTAGGAATAAAGTCTCTTCTAATAAGGTCATCAAAAGAATTCCTTCTAACTATAAGGTTATAAGAGCTTTCTTTAATTAATACTACAGCTGGAATAAGGGATTTATTGTAGTTACTTGCCATAGAGTAGTTGTATGCACCAGTTGAAAATACTTCTAAAATATCTTTACGGTTAAGTTCTGGAACTTCAATATTTGAATTAATATATCTGTAGATTCACAGCACTTCCTGATATACTAACAGTTTCTTCATTTACGTATCCTATTTTATTAGCTATAACAGCACGGTATTGAGAACCATAAAGACCTGGCCTTTGTATATATACATATTAAGGTATTAAAATATTAATTTCTAAATATTAGTAATATTTAATGAAATGAAATAGTATTTTTTATAAAATAAATAAATTGTAAAGGGGAATTTTTTATGTTAAATGCAGTATGGCTTTTTCTTTTAGCAGTTGGAATTATAATGGGTATTGCAACAGGTAATGTTCAAGCTATAACAGATGCAGCTGTAGAATATTCACAAACCGCCGTTGAATTATCTTTAGGACTTATAGGAATAATGGCATTATGGCTTGGAATAATGAAAATTGCTGAAGAGTCAGATCTTATAAAACTTATAGCTAAGGGGCTAAAACCTATAATGGTGAAATTATTCCCAGATGTTCCACCAGAACATCCAGCTATGGGAGCTATGATTATGAACTTAGCGGCAAATGTATTAGGTCTTAACAATGCAGCAACACCACTTGGTATAAAAGCAATGAAAGAATTACAAACATTAAATACAGATAAACCAGAAACAGCATCAAATGCTATGTGTACATTCTTAGCTATAAATACAGCATCTGTAACCCTTGTTGCTTCAAGTCTTATTGGATATAGAGTTGCAGCAGGGTCTAAAAACCCAACAGAAATAATAGGGCCTAGTTTAATAGCAACATTATTATCAGCTATAGTTGCAGTAATAGTTGTTAAAACCCTAGAAAAAATATGGGTTAAAAGAGAAAAGAAAGCAGCAGATACACAAAAATAATTAAAATATCTTTAGATTGGGGGATTTTAGATGTTTGTAGATATAATGAATGCTATATCGCTTTATGCTATACCTGTGTTATTATTATTCATACCAGTATATGGATACATAAAAAAAGTTAAAGTTTATGAAGCTTTTACAGAGGGAGCAAAAGAAGGTTTTTCAACAGCGGTTATGATAATACCATACTTAGTAGCAATGCTTGTTGCAATAGGAGTATTTAGAGCATCTGGAGCTATGGATTTATTCACAAAAGCACTAGCGCCTATAACTAATTTAATAGGTATGCCTTCAGAAGTATTACCTATGTCTATAATGAGACCTCTATCAGGTGGGGGAGCCAATGGCCTTATGAATGAGTTATTTACAACTTATGGACCAGACTCTTTTATAGGAAGAATGGCATCTGTAATAAGTGGATCTTCTGAGACAACATTTTATGTTTTAGCAGTTTATTTTGGTGCTGTTGGAGTAAGAAAAACTCGTTATGCACTTCCAGCAGGACTTATAGCAGATACATTAGGTATAATAATAGCAGTTGTAATAACAAATATAGTATGGTAAGGGGGTAACTTATGGTATTTCCTAAAGGCTTACAAAAGGGGGACACTATAGGTATAGTAGCTCCTTCTAGCCCTTTTGATAGAAACAAAATTCCTGGAGTAGTTAATGCTTTAAATGACTTAGGTTATAAAGTAAAGCTTGGAAGAAGCTGCTATTCAAATTATAAAGGGTATTTAGCAGGGACGGATGAACTAAGAACAAAAGATATAGAAGATATGTTTTTAGATTGTGATGTAGATGTAGTTATGTGTATGAGAGGTGGTTATGGAACACCTAGAATACTAGATATGATAGATTATAGAGTAATAAAAAATAATCCTAAAGCTTTTATAGGGTTTTCTGATATAACAGCTTTGCATATTGCATTTAATCAAAAATGTGGTTTGGTAACTTTTCATGGGATAATGGGTTTGACCTCACCGAATTGGGATGATTTTACTTATAACTCTCTTTTAGATGCACTTAATATGGGAAATTACCTAAATTTAAGAAATCCAAAGAAAAATAAGGTTCATACATTTGTAGAAGGAGTAGCTGAAGGTGAAATAATAGGTGGAAACCTAGCATTACTTACAGCTACTATAGGAACTGAATATGAAATAGATGCAAAGGGAAAGATACTTTTCATTGAAGAAATAGGAGAACCTATATATAGAATAGATAGAATGCTTACACAATTAGCCCTAGCAGGTAAGTTTGATGATTGCTGTGGAATAATATTTGGAGATTTCAATGCTTGTGACAAACAAGATGATGATGATTTTGAAATAGAAGAAATACTAAAAGAAAGAGTAGAGAAGTTCGACAAACCATGTATATATAACTTAAAATCAGGTCACTGTATGCCTATGATAACAATACCTTTTGGTGTTAAATGTAGGTTAGATGCTACTAATAAAAAAGTAGAGCTTTATAAATAAAATTTAATGTTAACTAAAAATAGCCACAAAATATAATTAAATATTTTGTGGCTATTTTACTATATAAAGAAAAACATTCTTAAGAATTCATAGTAATTATCTGTTTTAAAAGATATTGTTTGAGGATCTATTTGTTTAACATCTGGATAAAAGGATGCCTTATACGCTCTATAGTGTTGTCTAAAATGTATTTCTATATTAAATTCCTTTGGCAATTCTATTTTGTACTTATCTAAGTTTGTATTCAAAGCCTCATAAACCTTATCTTCTATAAGCTTTAAAGCTAAATTGGGATGAATAGATATAGAAGCATCACCAATGCCTTTTATTACAGGAACTGTTATTATATTTTGATTTAGTTCTTTAGCAGATTCACATAACATTTCATCTCCACTTACAAATACTACAGGAACATCAAACATAGCAGCAGTATAAGCATTTATCATAAATTCAGTTGCAACTTTCCCGTTTATTTTTATATAGTCATAATCGCAGTGCATAGTATGAGAAAGGGGATTTCCATTTTGACTAGAACCACTGTGATATCCAGTAAATAAACAGGCATCAAAACTTTTATCTATTCCAGCCATCATAATAAGTGGATTTCTAGCCCAATCTCTCATTATTTTGATATTTTCAGGAAGTAGTGATGGATCTATAGTTCTAGCAGATCCATGGGCATCCTTAATAAATATTTCACTACATCCTATTTTATTAGCTCCAATACATGCAGCATTAACTTCTTTGGACATTTGTTTTCTAAAAAATTCTCCTTCAACAGATGTAAGCTCCGTTTCACCCCAATGTGATATTCCTGTAGTTCCTTCTATATCAGAACTAATAAATATTTTCATATATATACCCCCATATAAATAAATTACGATATTTTACTTAAAGATAATAAATTCATAATTTGCATAGCTACACCTATAGGTAAGCAATCTTCATCTATGTTAAACTCAGCAGTATGAAGAGGTGAAGTTATATTTTTAGATTCATTTTTACAGCCTAAATGGAAAAAAGCTCCCTTTGTATGTTCTAAGAAAAATGAAAAATCCTCTGCTCCAAGGGATGGATGTTCTTTAACTAAAACCTTATCATCTCCAAGTAGTATTTTTCCTTGTTCTTTTATTATATCAACGACAAAATTGTTGTTAACTAAAGGGGCATACCCTATTTCAATTTCAACAGTTCCAACACCGCCAAATGATGATGAAACATCTTTTACTATTTGATGTATTCTTTCTTTTGCAAATGCACGAGTCTTTGGATCTAATGTTCTTAATGTGCCAGATATCTCAACTTTATCACAAATTATATTTTCCTTTATCCCACCTTTTATTATTCCAAGAGATAAAACTGCAGAATTTGTTGGTGCAATATTTCTACTAACTATAGTTTGAAGAGCAGTTATAACATGAGCCCCTATGACTATAGCATCAACACCATTTTCAGGATATGCACCATGTGCCTGTTTTCCATCTACAGTTATTTTTATCGTGTCAGTAGATGCATTTAAAGTATTGTGTTTTACTTCTATATATCCAGTGTCTACATTAGGCATAACATGAAGACCTAATATATAATCTACTTTAGGATTATCAAGACAGCCATCTTCAATCATAAATTGTGCACCACCAACTGTTTCTTCTGCTGGTTGGAACAGAAATTTAACATTAACAGGAATTTGATTTTTTATAGAATTTAATATTTTGGCAACTCCCAAAAGTATTGCAGTATGGGCATCATGACCACAGGCATGCATCTTTCCGCCATGAATAGATTTATAATCACATTGGCTTTTTTCTTCAATGGGAAGGGCATCTATATCAGCTCTTAAAGCAATTGTCATATTTGCAGATTCATTAAGGATAATTCCTGTTATTCCTGTGTGTTTTTTTGACTCTGAATACTCAATTCCTATTTCATCTAAGTATTTTTTTATTTTATCTCTAGTTATAAATTCTTCCATTCCAAGTTCTGGAGTTTTATGTAAATCACGTCTGACTTTTATTAGCCATTCTTTTATTTCATTTGCTTTTTCATATATAAAATTTTTGTCCATATAAAAATCACCTCATTTAGTTATTAATTTTATTAATAAACATACATAATAATAATATGATTAAAAAACTTAGTTTATTTTAAATACAAAATCAGTATATTATATAATATGTAAATGTAGCTTATATATTAGTTATAATTGAGGTGTTAATATGGATACATTGCGAAATACTTGGGTTGAAGTAAACCTAGACAATTTATCAGATAATATTAAAGAAATAAGGAAGATGCTTAAAGATAATACTAAAATAGGAGCAGTTTTAAAAGCAAATGCATATGGCCATGGAGCTATAGAAGTTGCAAAAGTTATGATAGAAGAAGATGTTGATTATATTTGTGTTGCATCATTAAATGAAGCATTGGAAATAAGAAAAATATATAAAGATATTCCTATTTTGGTTATGGGTTATATATCAAATGAACATATTCATATAGCTATAAAAAACAATATAACTATAACTATATTTAATATAGAACAAGCGATAAAGGTATCAAATATATGCAGTGAATTATCTAAAATAGGAAAAATTCACATTAAAGTTGATACAGGATTTAATAGGCTTGGATTTAGGGTAGATAAAGAATTAATAGATACAATAAAAGAAATAGTAAATTTAAAAAATTTATATATAGAAGGTATGTTTTCTCACTTAGCATTAAAGGATGTAGAAAATGACAATAAACAATTTTATTTATTTGATAACATTATAGAGCAAATTGAAAAAGAGGGGATAAATATACCTATTAAACATATATGTGACAGTATTGGAGCTGTAGCATATCCAAATTACCATATGGACATGGTTAGAATAGGTGCTAGTTTATATGGATACAATGGTAGAAAATCATCTATGGATTTAAAACCAGTTCTAACCTTTAAGGCTAAGATATCATTTATTAAAGAAATAGAAAAAGGGGAAGGGATAAGTTATGACTATACATTTGTAGCAAATCAAAAAATGAAAATTGCTACTATTCCTTGTGGATATGGTGATGGAATTCCAAGAATATTATCAAACAAAGGGTATGTTACAATAAATAATCAAAGAGCTAAAATTATTGGAACAATATGTATGGACCAATGTATGGTAGATATAACTCAAATTAAAGATGTGTTTGTAGATGATGAAGTAATATTTTATGGAGAAAGTGGAATCAAACTTACACAAGTTGCCAGCTGGGCTAACACCAATAGAAATGAAATTTTAAGTTTGGTTTCAAGAAGAGTTCCAAGGATTTATTATAAAGATAATAAAATAGTAAAAATCTTAGATTATCTAAGTTCATAGAACTTTGCAAATTGTTAGTAATTGTACTATATTATTTGTTTTACTAAATGTTATAATAAAAAAGAAGCTAATATAAAGGTTTATTATATAAGCTTCTTTTTTTATTATAAATTACTATTAATATACTCTTCTATAGTTAATCCAGTTTTTTCGCATCATTTGTTTCGCTATTGTAAAAACTCCATAGTTCGTTTAATTTAATATAACTAATATAAAAGGAGGGGATCTTATTGGAGAATAAAAATATGAGAACTAAAAAGTCTTTCCCAAAGTACTTTGTACTTATCTTAGTGATAGTTAATTTACTTATGGTTATTAACAATTACAATATAAATAAACAAAGAGGCTACTATATAGGAAAAATTGAAAATATAGAACATAAAGATGAAATTACTACAGTAGAAGTTTCACCAATTCCAAGTAATCGTTATTTCATACATAAAATCAAAGGAAATCACAAGATACAATATGCAGACAATATAGGAATTACAGGAATAAAAGCCCCAAATAAAGAAGGTAAAGAACTTTATTTAGGGCAACTGGGGGAAACTATTGAAAATTTAAAAGTAGGAGATTCTATTGTATTTAAAGTTAGGTATTACGATAAAAACGATTATAAATTAGAAATTGATGAACTTGCAGTAGACCTTACATTAGAATAGCTTTTCATTATAAATTCAAAATTACTTAGCAATTTTTATTTATTATGTATTAAATAGGGTATTTGTTTTGGTGAGAACTTAATAAGGGGGAATAATCATGTTTATAGTTAAAGAGTTTGCTTTTACTATTACAGGGATTTTAATAATAATATATGGACTTATAGTATTAACAGGAAGAAAATTTATGATAAAGCGAGAGTATGATAGTATTTTTACAATTTTTATTATCATATTATTTAATATTATAAGATATATTGAATACGTCTTGTCAAGCGGAAGGTCTAATAATATCATATCTATATTATTAGACCTAAGATATATTGGATGGGGAGAGATGTTTTATCTGTTATTTATTGCTTTTTTATTTATAGTAGCTGTTATGATAAATATGGGAAGGTATACCTTAACCAATGTTAATTCTCAAATGGTATTAGATACGCTCACTGAGATTTTAAAAGAAAAAGAAATATCTTATGAGGAAGAAGTCAGCTCTGTGATTTTAAGAGATTTCGATAATAAGATAATATCCTATAAACAATCTTTCAATTCAGTAGAAGTTGATCTGAGAGAAATAAGAAAAACTTCCTTTTATAAGGAGCTTAAGAAAGAATTAGGATGTAGAATTAAAAAAATCAAAGTGAGAGTTTTTCCAACTACAGGCTTATTCTTAATAGGACTAGGCGTAATAACAATGGCAATACCACAGTATATTGGAAAGATATTATGATGAAAAATAAACAATATTTATTGAGTAATCTTTATAAACTGAGAACTAATTACTATATAATTAAATTTGAATTTATGGTGGGATATTAAATGAAAAAGTTGATATATTTTATAAGTCTGTGTTTAATAACTATTATGTTAAGTTCATGTGGTCAGAGTAATAAGAAATTGGAAAATATGACAACCCGAGAAAATAATGATTATCATGCGATTGTTTGGGGAAATAGGACTTATATTCCTTTTTGTGCTGTTGACAATAGCGGACAAGGAGCACAAATTGGTATAGTTAATGGAGATAAGAAAGACCAAGTTTATGAATATAAAGGCTATTCTACTGATGATTGGATAATTTCATTTTATAAATCTGGAGAAATGGACAGTTCTATGTTAATGAAAGAGATAAATGTAACAGAAATACCTAATAATTTAAAATCTGAGTATGAGTGGAATAATAAATAGTTTTTTTAATTACATTTTATATAAGTAAAACATAGAACTTACAGATGTCATGCTGATATGGGTTTAATATTAGCACTTTTAATAATTCTATTATCAAATATTTTTGATAGATGACAATTTCTATTACTGTGTATTATCATGTATGAAATCTATAATATATGATTTTATAGATTGGTACATATATTATATTAGGGGGTGGTTGCAATAGGTAATGCAACTTATAGATTGCGTTTTGGTGAATATTGGCGTATTGGGGAACAAGAAAGCTGGTTTGAAGATATGGCTTTACAGGGTCTACATTTAGATGAGATAGGACTAATATTTGTTAAATTTGAGAAGGGCGAGCCTAAAGAGACAAGGTATAGAATAGGCGTTTCATCAAATGAGGATATAGTACAAGAAGAAAAGATACATTACTCACAAAGGGGATGGCAATATGTTACAAGTTATAGAAATTTAAATGTATTTTCATCACCATATGAACTAAATGCATCAGAATTTTATACAGATCCTGCCGAGCAATCATATACATTGAAAAAATTAAGCAAAGAATTAGTATGGGCTGCATTTATAAATATAGCATTAATAATTATGTTTATAGCTATGTATTATTCTAAATGGTTTAGCGATACAAATACTTTAGCTTTAATAGAGTCAAGAGATATTCAACCTGTTGTACTAAGTATATATTTTCTATATTCATCATTTAACTCAATAAAAGCAGCTATATATATTACAAATTTGAGAAAAAATCTAGAAAGAGGAAAGCCAATTAATCACAACGCTCCATGGAAGAAACAACGGGTACTAAATTATAGAGGAGCAGTAGTATATCTGGTATTTCTTACTACACTTATAATACCAACTATGTCAGATAATATAAAAACACTGCCGAGTAATAGTGATGATTTACCTATTGTAAGGTTAGCAGATATAGAAAAGGATCCAAATTTAGTTAGGCATGAATCCTTAGATGGGGATATTGATTGGGCTAATTATTATGAACATAACTGGAGTATATTTGCACCAATACAATACTCATCTTATGAAGAAGGTGTTGTTTCAGATGTACACTCTCCAAGTATGAATACAAGGGTGTATAAGCTTAGATACCCATCTATGGCAGAAGATCTTATTTCTGATTTAATTAAAAGATTTGATATTGAACCTGATGATAAAAATTTAATTAAATTAAATAATAAAGATTTTGATAACTTAATTGTCTATGAGTCAAAGGATTTCAAAGATGTATTTGCGTCTAAGGGAAAAGGGGTAATTCACGTTAGGTATTTTGGCAATGCAAAAACTGATGCAATAATTGATAGCGTTTTACATAAGATTAATTTAATTTCACAATAAAAGCCTACATCTTATAAAATAAGATATAGGCTTTTTCTATTGAACTAATTTTCTAAATCCCTCTGACAATAAATCAGAAAGAGCTACAAGAATCATGTAACATATTAATATTAAAGTTATTTCAGTATAATTAAACCAACTCATAGCTAGCTTAAATTCTAGACCAAGACCTGCAGCGCCTACAAAACCTACAACTATCGTTGTACGAATAATAACTTCCCATCTATATAATATAAATGTAATAAACTTAGGCATTACCATTGGTATTACACCGTAAATAAGAATTTGGGAAGTAGAAGCTCCAGAAGAAGATAAATTTCTAATTGGTCTTAAATCTAGATCTTCTATAACTTCTGCACATAGCTTTCCAAGTATACCAAAGTTATGAAGTGCTAAGGCTATGGCACCAGGTAATATCCCAGGCTTAAATATAAATATTATAATCATAGCCCAAATTAACTCAGGTACGGCCCTTGAAAATATATATAAAACACGTATTATTCCATATAAAATTTTACTATACCACTTCTTGGATAAAGTCAGTGTACCATCTGCAACGTTTCTAGAAGCTGCAATTACAGTTAAAATCATTCCAATAGTTGCAAATCCTATTGCCATAATACTCATAACCAAAGTTTCGTAGGTAAGATTTAATGCTAATTGCCACATTTTTATGTCCTTAAATGCTGGATTGTCATTATTTATTCCAAACATAGAACTTAAAAACTTTTTTGTAAAAGATATATTTTTATCTGAAAATAACTCAGAGATATTTGCATTTTCAACATTAAATATAAACATCCATGATGATATAACTAATACTAACAATAAGATTAAAGAAAACTTAACAAAATTAATTCTAAATGGCTTTTTTAATTCTTTTACTCCTTGCTTCATGCTACCAACCTCTTTCGAAGTAAATTACTCCAAATATCAATTAATACAACTAATGCTATTAAAAAGAACATAAATGTCCAAACTTCATTATATTTTAAGTCGTTTAAAGATAAGTTAATTTGATATCCTAAACCACCTAATCCAACAAAACTCATAATTGTAGACGAACGAATAGCACATTCAAATCTATACATAGTATAGCTAATCATATTAGGTATAGCTATTGGCAAATAACCATAAAATAATATTTGAAGCTTTGATGCTCCACTAGACTTTAATGCCTTTATTGGCTCTTTTGAAACATCGTTGAGTATATCGGCAAATACACGACCAAGTGTACCACCATATGGAATAGCAAGAGCGAATATTGCAGCAAAAGGTGATAATCCAATTGATGCTACAAATAACCATGCCCATACTAATTCGTGTATAGCACGCATAAATCCTAGGACACCTCTAAATACAGTCATAGAAATTGATTTAGTATAGTTATTAGATGTTAATACCCCAGATGCCAAAATTCCAAATATTAATGCTATTATAATTGCCAAAGACATACCAGCTACGGCATAAGCTAGTGTTAACCATGTTGATTCTATAGCTAATTTAATTATATCTGAAGATAATTCAGGATTAAAAAAAGCTTTTACAATTTGAATTATTGTAGCTTTTCCACCTGAGTGCAGTAAATCCGGTCCCCAGTTTACAGAAGATAAACTAAAAAGAAAAACTAAAATCATCAACAAAGTCAAAATATTTCTTTTATGAAAGTTGAGGGATTGTTTCAAACTTTTTTCCATTTTGTCTCAACTCCTTTATGTTGTAAAGGTCATGTAAATCTTTATCAGTTACTTCATCTGTAGGAAGGTCAAAGAATATTTTTCCGTCCTTTAATGCTATTATACGAGTAAAGTATTTTTTAGCATATTCTACAGAGTGAAGACTTGCTATAAGTGTTTGATTTTCTTCTTTTACAAGTTCAACTAACATTGATAATAAATCATCAGCACGAGCTGGGTCTAATGATGATACAGGCTCATCGGCTAATATTATTTCTGGATTTTGAACTAAAAGTCTTGCAAGTGCAACTCTTTGTTGTTGACCTCCAGATAAGTCAGATGTTTTATCGTATATTTTATCTAATAAACCAACTCTCTCAAGTGATTTTATAGCTATATTCTTATCTTGTGGAAAAATTAAAGAGAGGGCAGATTTAAAAAATCCCCATTCGTTTAGTCTACCTGCTAAAACATTGTGAATTACAGGTAGTGGACCTACCAAATCAAATTGTTGACGAATAATACCTAATTTCTTAGATAATTTCTTATTATTATAGTTCTTAGATGGTATATTATCTATTATTAACTCTCCATTGTCAGGCTTTACAACATTAGCTAAAGTATTTAATAAAGTTGTTTTACCTGCACCACTAGGGCCAATTAATGCAATTATTTCACCTTTTTCTATAGGCAAAGAAAGGGAAGACAAAGCTTCCATCTCCCCATAGTATTTTGATATATTATTTAAATTAAACATTTCTTTATTTGACATATTAATCACCTACTATTTAACCATTCCTAGCTCTTTAGCAACAGAACGGATTTTTTCATAGTTCTCATTTTTAGTTTCTATAAACTTATCTGATTGGAAAACTTCCATTATCGTTGCATTATCTTTATCATTTAAAGAAAGTAGTGCTTCTTTTATTTTATCTGTAGTACCTTCGCCAAATTCTTTATCTATATTTTCGTTTGCAGTCCAGTGATAATCATAATAAGCTGGTGTTACATAGGCAACATTTACTTTACTTAAATCTACCTTTTTCTCATCAACAGCGCTTTTCCATACTGATTCATTTAAAACCCCTGCTTGGAAAGATCCAGATTCTACAAGTTTCCAAGTTTTATCGTGTGAACCAGAGTAGTTTGGAGCACCATCAAAATCCTTAGTTGGATCAATTCCTGCTTCTTTTAAGAAGTAACGAGGCATTAAGTGACCAGAAGTAGAACTTTCACTACCAAATGTAAAGCTTAATCCTTTTAAATCTTTTAATTCTTTAGCATCTATATTTTTTTGAGTTATAAAGACAGAGTGGAATTCTTGGTCCATAGGTCTTTGAGCTATAGCTTGAGCATTAGGAACTAAATCTCTAGCTTGAACTCCAGTAAGTCCACCAAACCAAGCTAAGTGCATTTCTCCTCTTTCAAAAGCAGTTACTAAAGCTGCATAGTCACTAGAAGGAACATACTCAACTTTTACTCCTATTTTTTCACTAAGGTAATTTTCAAGTTCGCCAAGAGACCTACTTAATTTTGCTGCATCTTGATCAGGTATTGCACCTATTTTAAGTACTTTTTCTTCTTTAGGTTCTTCTGAAGTTTTTGAAGTACAAGCTGTAAGTGATACTACCATTAATACTGCTAATAATGCTGTGATTATTTTTTTCATATTTTCGTCTCCCCTTTTTAATATGTAACTAAATTTATTTTATAGTATTATTATAGGTATTGTAAAATTTAAAAAAACTATAGCTAACTACTTGTGTATAGATATTTTCTATAGTAAAAAGGTTTAAGAATATAGTTATACACTAGAAATGTATAAAAAAATTGAAATATAGTGTATAATATACAAGAAATATATCGAAAAGGAGGAGATTAAAATTAATAACATAGATATAAAAGATGATTTACTTAACATAAAGCCTAAGACCATAGATATTAAAAACTTTGAAAAAATTTCTTATGAATATTCAAATATAGATGAGGATAATTATCAAGTTAATTTAGATACTATAAATAAAATAAATTTAACTAGTGATAATATAAACGAGCTACTGCAAGGTCTTGAAAAAACTGTAATAGAAAAAGGAAATAAAAAAGATACAGTTATAGATTCTTATATAATGTATAACAATGCTTTAGACATGGTAAAAAACAATGACATAACAAATGCAATAAATGAACTAAATAAAGCTATAAAGCTAAATCCAAAAGACGCAGATATATTAAACTTACTAGGTATATGTACATTCTTAGAATGTAGCTTTGATAAATCTGTAAGTTATTTTTCTAAAAGCGTAGGTTATACAAAAAGTGATATTGCAACTAAGTATATGGATATTATGAGCTCTGTAGACTTTGATACTTTTTTAGAAAGATACAATCATGCTATAAGATTTATTAAGGAAGGCTTATATGAAGAGGGAACTCAAATATTTAAGAATTTAATAGAGGAATATCCTCAACTTATAGAGCCATACATAGTTTTGGGGCTACTTTGTATGGAAAGAAAAGATGAAATAATTGCAAGGGATTATTTCAATAAAGCTTTGACACTAGATAAAAGCAATGAGATTGTAATAAAGTTTATAGACAAAAGAGTATATAAAATAGATGAAAATATTGAAAAGCCAACTAAGAAAGTGCCAAAAGAAAAAAAGGCTAAACCTAATAAAACTAAGAAAAAAAATAATATTCCTGTAGCAATAATTGTTCTTTTAGCAGCTGGCATAATAGGTCAATCTATATATGGCTATAATGAAATATCGAATTTAAACAACCAAGTTAGTACATTAAATACTCAAGTTGGAGATTATAAAGAAGACTTAGCAAATTCAAAGAAAGAAAACAATGATCTTAAGTTTCAAATTGGAAACAATAAACCTATAATTAAAAAAGAAGTTGTAATTGCAGATGAACACGCTCTCTACAAAAAAGCATTAGATGAAAAGAAGAGAGGGCTTCGTAAAGATTCTATAAAGAGTTTTGAATATCTTGCGGAATATGGAAAAGACAAGTTATATGTTTCTGAATCTATATTTATATTAGGTAGCATATATGAATCTATGAAGGATTATGATACTGCTTTAAAATACTACAATAACTATATTAGTAGATATACAGCAAAAGACAACTATTACGACCACTCATTATACAATATAGCCATGATATACAAAGAAAAAGGCGATATGGAAAAATGTAAGCAGAAATTAAATGAATTAATAAATGTAGTTCCAAATAGTATATACAATAACTCAACAACTAAAAAAATAATAAATAGTTAATTAAAAAGAAAGCATATAAAAATGCTTTCTTTTTTATTTTAAAACATGATTATTATCAATTTAAGAAGGATTTTACAATTATTAAATGAATATAGTAAATAATTCTATTTTTAAATTATAAGACGAACAAGGGGGAGCACAGAATGAAACACTATACAATGTCAAAGTTAGTGAAATCAGAAGATTTAAATCACCATGGGACTTTATTTGCTGGAAGAATGGCAGAATGGTTTATAGAAGGTGCATTTATTGCTGCTGCAAGTACATATAAAAATCCTGACAACATGGTTTGTTTAAAAATGCATGGACTTAAATTCACTTGCCCTGTAAAAAAAGGAGAGATTATAACTCTTGAAACTAAAGTTGTTTATACAGGAAATACTAGTATGACTGTGTATGGTAAGGTTATAAAAAATGATGATACAGATAAGGTTATTGTAGATGGATTTACAACTTTTATATGTGTTGATGAAAACGGTAAGAAAATGCCACATAATATAGTTTTACCAGAACCAAAAAATGAAGAAGAGGCAAAACTTAAAGAATATGCTAAAACTTTAAAATAAATCTAAAATGTATTATATAAGAGAAGGTGCTATATAGCACCTTCTTTTTTTGTGGTAATAAATACGATTTTGAGTAACGTACCTAGTTTTCAATACCGCTTAAGACGTGAACATAGCGAATTTTAGTTTTTGTTAAAATATAAAGGGTTTTATTGTTATTTGATGAATACATTATTATGTAAATATATTGTAATAATTTACATAATATGTAGAAATTAGTATAAAAAAATATTATAATTAAATTGAATGCAATACTACGCAAACTAAATTTAGTTTCAAGGGGTAGTATAAAATATAACAAACTCGATAAAGGCAAACCTAGGAAAACTTAGAGACGCAAAGCTAAAGGGGCTAATTTTATATTAATAACCATAAGTATAATTATGCCAGCCAGCTACCGAAAGGAGCGGATTAATAAGTATTAAAAAATTTTATACTAAGGAGTGGTTTTTTGAAAAAAAAGATGCCGATAATTTTAACAACTCTAGCTGTACTTCCGTTAGCAGCAGTAGATGCTAATGCAGCTCCAAGTGTAGGGGTAGTTACAGCTTCTTCATTAAATGTAAGAAGTGGCCCAGGTACAAATAACAAGGTGCTTTTTACACTTAAAAAAAATGAAGAAGTAAAAATATTAGAAAATTCAAATGGGTGGTATAAAATAGAAGCCAAGTCAGGAAAAGAAGGATGGGTATCTGGTCAATATATAAGTGTAGGTACTTCATCTAACCAACAAGATAATGCTAATATAACAATAAAGGTAGTAAATGTAGATGGGTTAAATATGAGAAGTGGACCAAGTACTGCATTTAGGGTAAATAAGGTATTAAACAAGGGGACAGAGGTAGAAGTAGTATCAGAAAAAGATGGTTGGTCACAAATTAAATTTAATAATATGAGCGGACATGTAGCAAGTAGATACTTAGATAATAAGACAGAGTCAAAACCAGTTGAGGCGCCTAAACCGGTTGAGACACCTAAGGAAGATAAAGTTACAGATAATAATGAACAAACTGCAAAAACTGTAAAGAAAGTCGTAAATGTAAATGACCTTAATATGAGAATGGGCCCAAGTACTAGATATAAGGTAATAACTGTTTTAGATAAAGGTGCAGTAGTAGAAGTAACATCAGAAAAAGATGGATGGAGTAATATAAAATATAATAATCAAACTGGATGTGTAGCAAGTAGGTACTTAAATGAAGTGCAAGCACCTCCAACTACTCAAAAGCCAGAGGAACCTAAATTACCAGATAATAGTCAGCCAGTAATTACTATAGCTAAAACTGTAAATGTAGATGGCCTGAATATGAGAAGCGGCCCTGGTACTACACATAAGGTAGTTACAGTATTAAATAAAGGTGCAGCAGTAGAAGTAACATCAGAAAAAGATGGATGGAGTCATATAAAATATAATAATCAAAGTGGATGTGTAGCAAGCAGGTATTTAAATGAAGTACAAACACCTCCAACTACTCAAACACCAAGTGAACCTGAAGTTCCTAATAATGGACCAATAAATAACCCAGGTGGAAATTATGCAAACAATAGTGGAACTGTTGAGGAAAAGGTTTTAAATTATAGTTTAAATGAACATTTAGCAAAACAAGCAGTACTAGATCAAGTTATACATTCAGCAAATGTTAGAAGTTCAATTACTCTTACTAGTTTTATAAGAGCTGTTGAAGATGATATTAAATATTATTTAGATCCAACAAATTTTGCAAAAACTCAAAATGGAATGTATCAATTTTTAAAGCTAAATACATATAGAGACATATCTGAAGAAAAACTAAATACTTATTTGAATAATCTAAAGTTTAAATCTAACCAAACAAATATATTTGCTAACAAAGCTAGTGTATTTATAGATGCATCAAAAAAACATAATGTAGATGTTATATATTTAGTATCTCATGCTATGTGGGAAACTGGATATGGAACTTCCCGTTTAGCACAAGGAGAGACTGTATATTCATATAAAGGTCAAACTCTTAGCAAACCTGCTGTTGTATATAATTTCTTTGGAATAGGGGCTATAGACAAAAATGCAAACGTATATGGGGCAGAGGCTGCATATTGTAATGGATGGACAAGTGTAGACTCAGCTATATATGGAGCTGCAGATTGGATATCAAAAAATTATGTTAATAGTTCAAAATACAATCAAAACACCTTATATAAAATGAGATGGAATTATGATGTCACTTGGCATAGATATGCAACAGATGTAAACTGGGCAAATGGAATAGCTAATATAATGAACAATACATCATATATGTATAATAACGTAAACATAGTTTACGAAGTGCCTAAGTATAAATAACAAGTAATTATTTAATAATTGAATATATACAAAGCATATGATAAAATAACTAAGTAATTAAATAAAGACAGTTTATTAGTACCATCCTGTCTATAAACAAAACTAGGGCTATGTATTACAACTGTTGTAGTATGTGCTTTTGTAATTTTTGTTTATAAAGAGGCTGTTAAGCCTCTTTTTTTTATTTTAAGGAAATTTTAATTTCCAACTGCTAAACTTGAGCAACGGACCTGTTTTTCAAGGTCGTTGGCGACATGAGCGTAGCGAATTTTATTGTTTTTGTATCCTAGAAATTGAGGAGGCGCATTATGAAGAAAATAGGTATTACAACAACAGTTCCAATAGAAATACTTATAGCAGCAGGATATATCCCTGTTGATTTAAATAATATATTTATTACATCAGAGAATTACTTTAGTTATATAGATATGGCTGAAAAAGATGGATTTCCAAAAAGTATGTGTGCTTGGATTAAAGCAAAATACGGAGTATGTATAAAACACAACATAGAAGATATTGTTGGTGTAGTTGAAGGAGATTGTTCTAATACAAAGTCTCTTATGGAAGTACTTTCATTAAACAATATAAATATACATCCTTTTTCATACCCAAATGACCATAAAAAAGAAAGTTTAATAAAAGAAATGGATAAGTTTATGGATATTTTCAATGTAAGTATAGAAGAAGTGGAAAAAGTTAGATTAAAACTCAATAATATAAGAAAATTAGCTAAGAAAATAGATGAACTAACTTATATAGATAATAAGGCCACTGGATTTGAAAACCACTTGTACCAAGTAAGTTCAAGTGATTTCAATATTAATATAGATGAATTTGAAAAAGACCTTATAAATGCAATAAAAGATATAGAAAACAGAAAACCACAAGAACAAAAGTTAAGACTTGGATATATAGGGGTCCCTCCTATGACAGGTGATATATATTCTTTTGTAGAAAATTTTGATGCTAGATTTGTGTACAATGAAGTTCAAAGAGAATTTGCTTTTTCTAGATATGAAAATAATGAGAGTATTTATGATCAATATTATGATTATACATACCCTTATGATATAGATTTTAGAATGGATGAAATAAAAAAACAAATAGAAATAAGAAAATTAGATGGGATAATACATTATACTCAAGCTTTTTGTCATAAGGCTATAGACGATATTATTTTTAAACAAAAGCTAAACATTCCTATTTTAAATATAGAAGGAGATAAGTTAAATTCATTAGATGCTAGAACTAAGCTTAGAATTGAGGCATTTTTAGATATGTTAAAAGACAAAAAAGAAGGTGTTGATATATGCGTATTGTAGGAATAGATTTAGGAAGTAGAGAAGTAAAAATAGCTATTATGGAAAACACAACTATTGTTAAAAAGTTTAAAATAAGTACTGTTTCTTTTTATAAAGAATATTGCCACTATGATAATAAGATAATAGTTGATTTAGATAAATTAAATATAAAAGATGTAGATGTATTTATATCTACTGGATATGGAAGAAACAATACTGATTTAAATAAATTCACCCCTATAAACGAAATAAAGGCACATGTATATGGAGCAGTTTATCAAAGTAAACTAAAGGACTTTATATTACTTGATATAGGTGGACAAGATGTCAAAGTAGTTAAAGTAGAAAATGGAATTACTACAGACCTTGAATTAAACGAAAAGTGTGCAGCATCTTGCGGTAGATACTTAGAAAATATGGCTAATTTACTAGAAATATCACTAGAAGACATGAGTAAGCACTACAAAGACCCAATACAACTTAACTCAACTTGTGCTGTATTTTCTGAATCAGAACTTATAGGAAAAATAGCAGAAGGAGTTAACTTAGATAACTTATGTGCAGGAGTTAATTATTCTTTATATAAAAGATTAGAGCCGGTTTTAGGTAATTTTAAAAGTAGAAGATTGGTAATTAGCGGGGGAGTTGCTAAAAATCAAGCTATACAGAAATATTTAAATGAAAGATACGATGAAGTTATACCTTTAGATGATCCACAGTTTAACGGAGCTATAGGTTGTTGCTATTATGGATATCTAAAAAACAGGAGGTAGTTATGTATATATTAAAGGCAGAACACAGTTTTGACAGCGCTCATTTTTTAGCTAATTATGAAGGTAAATGTGGCCACATACATGGACATAGATGGAGAGTATTAGTAGAAGTACAAGGTAGTGAATTAGTAGAGGGTGGACAATTAGATGGAATGGTTGTAGATTTTGGGGATTTAAAAAAAGATGTTAAAGAAATGGCTGATTACTATGACCATTCGCTAATTATTCAAAAAGACACTATGAGAAAAGAAACTTTAAGTTGTTTATTAGAAGATGGATTTAATGTAATAAATGTAGATTTCAGACCTACAGCCGAAAATTTCTCTTATCACTTTTATAAACATATGAGTAGTAAGGGTCATAATGTTAAAAGAGTTACAGTATATGAAACTCCAAATAACAGTGCAACCTTTGAAAAAGGAGAAATGTAATATGAATAAATTTAATGTAGTAGAAAAGTTTGCTAGTATAAATGGAGAAGGAAAAAAGAGCGGACAACTGGCAGTTTTTATAAGATTAGCAGGATGTAACCTAAGATGTTCATATTGTGATACAATGTGGGCAAATAAAGATAATGCACCATATGAAGTTATGACTAGTGAAGAAATTTATAATTATATAAAAGAGACTGGTATTAACAATGTAACATTAACTGGTGGAGAGCCTTTAATGCAAGACAATATAAAAGAATTGTTAATGTTTTTATCAAAGGATAATAATCTAGATGTAGAAATAGAGACAAATGGAAGTGTTGATATTAGAGAGTTTTTAGATATACAAAATAACCCTCCAAGATTTACAATGGACTATAAATTACCTGGTAGCAATATGGAATATACTATGTATCTAGAAAATCTTAATAACTTAAGAAGTTTTGATACAGTTAAGTTTGTATCTTCAAATTTAGAGGACTTAAATAAGGCAAAAGAAATAATAACAAAATACGACTTAGCTAATAAATGTAGTGTTTATATAAGTCCTGTATTTGGAAGTATTAACCCAGAAGAGATAGTTGAATTTATGAAAGACAATAAAATGAACAATGTAAACTTACAAATTCAACTTCACAAAATAATATGGGATCCTCAAAAGAAAGGGGTATAATATGAAAACTAATATAAATAATGATAAAGCAGTAGTTGTTTTTAGTGGTGGGCAAGATAGTACAACTTGTTTGTTTTGGGCAAAGAAAAGATTCAAAGAAGTAATAGCTGTTTCTTTTGACTATAATCAAAAACATATATCTGAGCTTCAATGTGCCAAAGATATTTGTAATAAATATAATGTAGAACATCATATATTAGATATGTCTTTATTAAATCAACTAGCTCCAAATTCTTTGACTAGAGTAGATATAAATGTTGATAAAACTCAAAAAGAAGGGGAACTTCCAAATAGCTTTGTAGATGGTAGAAATTTATTATTTTTAACATTTGTAGCTGTATTTGCAAAACAAAGAAATGTAAATCATATAATTACAGGGGTATCTCAAAGTGATTTTAGTGGTTATCCTGATTGTAGAGATGTGTTTATTAAATCTACTAATGTAACATTGAACTTGGCAATGGACTATGAATTTGTTATTCACACACCTCTTATGTTTATAGATAAATGCGGAACTTGGAAATTGGCTTATGATTTAGATGTATTAGATATAGTAAAAAATGAAACATTAACATGTTACAATGGAGAAAAAGGAAATGGATGCGGAGATTGTCCAGCTTGTAGCTTAAGAAAAAATGGATATTTAGAATTTAAAAGTAAATATATTAATCAAAAATAAAAGGACTAAGTCCTTTTATTTTTTTCATTAAATGTAAAGTTGCAACGTCTACCAGTATCGTATGATACATCATCTATAAATTCTAATACATTGTCTATATTCCTATTATGATTTATATAAGAAAATACTATTTCCATAAACTCAACTGCATCAGGTACTGATTTATTATATAAATCAATAAAACTGTCATTGTATATATTCTTTGTAAATGGGTCTTCCCAAGGGTTATTTTGAAAGTTTAAAACATCAAAATCATATGTATATCTGTTTCTATATATAATACCGCTAAATTGAATTTTTTCATTAAATACTTTCTCAAGATTTTTAACTATATTTAATTTTACTCTTGATGGATTAAATAAAAATTTTCTGATTGATTTTGCAGAGTTTACTGCATGAACTATTTCATTTTTACTTATATTATATGAATAAGTTTCCAAAATACTATATTTATACATGTCAGATAGTATAGTCAAGGTATCATCGGGTATATCAAATACTGTATAATCTCTAAATTCCTTAATTGACATATTTTTTATTATGTCAATTAATTTTAAATCTATATCTGTTTCTATTTTTTTGTGTAAAACTTGAGGTTTTGTATTTTTATATTTGTTTGTTAATTTATACTCTACATTATAAACATAAGGGTGAAGATTTCTGTCTAATATATAGTGGGTTGCATAACCACATAAATAAGATATCATAGTGTTCTTAAATTTTTCATTTCCATTTAATGCCTTCAAACTATCTATTTCTCTAGAAAATTCTAATATATTCTTAAAAAAATCATTAGTTTTTGTTGTATGTATAATATAACTTATATTTTCTATACCTACTTGTTTAGTAAATGGCCAAGCTCTATGATATGAAAAAAAATTAGGGCCTTGAGCTCCGAACATAAAAGTTTTGTAGTTTTCTTTTATAATATCTTTTAAATAAAACCTATTTAAATATTTAAAACAATCTTCACCAAAGAGATAATGTGATATAAGACCAGGCATAAAATCCTCCTTTTATAATTTATATTAAGATATACAATATTTTGTTGTACATACATGAAAGAGATTGTCTAGATAATATACTATACAAAAGCATAATTTCCAAATTCAGTAGGAGGATTATTTATGATAGTAGAAGCCTTAGAAGTCAAGAAAGACAAAAAACAAGCTATGAAAATAATAAATAATAAAATCCCTTTAATGAGTAAAGTTGTTCAATTAAATAAAAGAATAAAAAATATAAAACTTCAATATGTAGAATACAAAGTTATAAACTATGAGATAGTTCATAAACTAAACCTAAAAGAAAGAATATTTAATAAATCTAATACAAAGATAGACAATATAACTATGTTGATTAATACAAGTACCGGATATACATTTAATATAAATAATATACCCAATACAGTGAAAATTAATATAGATCAAATTAATTTAAGAGAATCTAATATAGATGAATCTAAAATTATAAATAGTATTAAAGATGAATTAATGAAAGATTTAGATAAAAAGATAAGTTATGTACAAGATATAAAATTAATTGATATAAAAAGTATATATAGACCATTTTGGGTAGGTTTTTATGATGATAAGAATATATTTATAGAGGCTGATTAAGATTTATTAATTTATAGCAAAATAAAAGTACCTAACTTAGGTACTTTTATTTTGCGAATTTTGAGCAAGGTCACATCTGGTCGTTGACGACATGAGCAAAGTGAATCTTAGTTGTCTTTTGAGTCTATAATATTTTTCTTGTCAATTTTTTCAACATTAGCTCCAGATAAATGATCTAAACTTTTAAGTGTGTATCCTTGTTTTTTCCATTCTGTTATAACATCATCTAATATTTCGCAATTTGTTTTAGAGTTTGGATGTAATAATACTATAGCCCCTGGATGGGTTCTAGTAAAAATCTTTGTTTTTGCATATTCGTGAGAAGGTTGATTGTTATTTAGCCAGTCTACATAAGCAAAACTCCAAAAAATGGTTTTATATCCAAGATCTTGAGTATATTTTAGAGATAACTCACTAAATTTTCCCATAGGAGGTCTAAAATACTTAGGCATTTCTTTTCCGATAACTTCCTTATAAGCATCATCTACTGCTGTAAGTTCTTTAGAAAACTTTTCAAAGTCAGTAATAGTAGCCATAGAAGGATGGGTTGTAGAATGGTTACATACTAAATGACCTTCGTCGACCATACGTTTAACCAAATCAGGATTAGTTTTTATATAGCTTTTTACCACAAAGAATGCAGCTGGAACATTGTGTTTTTTTAATGTATCTAATAACCTTTCGGTATATCCATTTTCATATCCTGCATCAAATGTTAGGTATATTACTTTTTCTTCTGGTTTACCTACATAATAGGTGCCATATTTAGAAAAGAATGACGCTTCTGTATTTGGGGTTGGTTGCATACCATCAGTTCTAGGTTGAAAATACCAACTGTATTCATTTGTACCTACTCCTATTTTAGAAATAGTAGACCCTATTTGAGTTTTAATACTTTTACCTAAATTAGTTGTATTTAATAATACTCCTAATATAAATAAAAATATAATTGAGATATATAATCGATTTTTTTTGTTCATTTTTATCACCTCAAAAATAATAATTATTTATATTGTGTGTAATACTGATATAAATATTAATTTATATCTTATCCAAAAAAAGGCACAAAAAAGAGAGTATAAAACTCTCGTATAATTTGTTTATGAATTTGCAATTAAATTGGAAGATTTCATATTAAGCATTGTATAAAATGGAATGTAAACACTATTATCTTGTTTAATTATTTTAGCATTATTATACAACCTAGGTGAAGTATCCTTAACACCATCATCATTTTTCCCTATAAAATTTTTTTCATAAAAACCAGCTAATTGAGCTATGAATATAGTACTAGCTATTATAAGTACAGTTTTTTTTAACATGCAATCCCCCCTGAAGTATAGACTTCTGTATCTCTATATATAGATTTTACTACCAAATGTAACAAAATTCTATTAAAACCGTAATACATTTTCGTGCACTTTTAGACAAAAAATGATGTTTTATAAAAATGTAAATTTTAGCACATACTATTTTTAAAATATACAAAGAAAGGAAAGGTATATATTGATGGAATTGCAAGAAGCTGTAGAGTCACTAGATAAGACCATAGATAAATTAATTGAAACGTCGAAAGAATTTATAGATTCAACTGCAGTGGCTGAGGGGTTATATGACTTAGCTGTAAATGGCAAAGAAGAGATAGATGAGTTAGCTAGAGACTTTGAGTATTTTGTATTGACCAAAAGCACCAAAACTTTACAAGGTATAAAAGTACTAATAGAATTAAATTTACATGAAGATGTATTTGGCTTAGTTAGAAATATATATGAGAACTATATAAACTGTAGATATTTAGATTATAATGTAGATAGAATAAGAGATTTTATACACAATCCTTATAATGTGGCTGAAAGATATATAAAAATAAATAATGATGGTGAATATGTAGACTCTGATAACAATGTTGTAGGGCAGAGATTAAATCCTTCAAAGATGAGAATTGGAAAAGATAAAAAGTACTTTTTTAGTTTTTATGATTTTCTATGTAATTTCACTCATTGTAATTATGCAACTGTAGAATGTTATTTAGGTGAAAATTTAAGATTTACCTATGAAAAGAATAATTACACACTTATAAGCAGGTTGTTTACAGTATTTACTTTTACAAAAATATTTAATCTTGTAGTAGTTAGAACTACAAATAATTACAATAATTTAGTATGTGAGTCTATAAGTATTCAAAAACATATATTTAAAGTTGCACTTAAAATTTGCGAAGAAAATGTAGAAGAGAAAAAATACAAAATACTAAAAGATATGTTAGAGCATATGAAGAATTCTTTAGATGAAGATATATAAGTATATACAATATTTATAAATCCATGATAAAATATATATGATGATGGTATCGTAAGAGCTATACATCTTGTAACTAAGATTTATAAAAAATTTTACAGTAGTCTGCTTTGAGCTTGTATGCCAGAGACAGGGAGGAATAAAATAAAGGATCACTATACCCTCTTTGCGTCTATTTTTAGGCAAAAAGAGGTTTTTTTATGGCCGTTTTTATAAAGGATGTGATAAACTTGAAATTTGGATTTATAGGTGCAGGTAAAGTAGGTAAATCAATTGGAGTTTATTTTAAAAATAATGGATTTAATATTGCTGGTTATTACAGCAAATCTCTAGAATCTGCTAAAGAAGGAGCTAGATTTACAGATTCTATTGCATATGATGATATGAGGCAATTAATAGGTAATGTAGACATTTTATTTATAACTACTAGTGATGATGAGATAAAAAATATTGTAGATATTTTATATTCAAATTCATTAATAAATAATAAAATAGTGGTACATACTAGTGGGTCTTATTCATCTAATATATTAAGTCCCTTGAAGGAATTAAGTTGTTTTGTATATTCAATTCATCCTCTGCAATCATTTGCAGATATAGATAATTCAGTGGAAAATTTGAGAAATACTGTTTTTACTATAGAAGGATGTTTAGAAAAAATTCATGTTATAGAGTCAATTTTGAACAAAACAAATAATAATTACTTTAAGATAAATTCAGATGACAAACCTATATACCATGCAGGAGCCTGTGTGATATCTAATTATTTAGTTACTTTAATGGATTTTGGTATTTCATTCTTTGAATCTATTGGCATAAAAGAAAAAGAAGCATTTGATGCTTTGTATCCTCTTATAGATGGGACAATACAAAATGTAAGAAATTTAGGCTGTAATAAAGCCATAACAGGCCCTATTTCAAGAGGAGATTACAAAACAATACAAGCGCATTTAAATGCTATGGAAAGTAGTATTCCAAGCAAAGTAGACTTTTATAAAAACATGGCTCTTATGACATTGTTACTATCATCAAAAGAAAAGCTCTTAGATGAGCAAAAAATACAAAATATAAAAAATATATTGGAGTAAGGAGATGGTAATAATGAATAAGAAGTTTACTGTTGCATCATTTAAACAAGCAAAGGAAAAAGGTGAAAAAATAACCATGCTTACGGCATATGATTACTCAATGGCAAAGTTAGTTGACGAAGCTGGAGTAGATAGTATATTAGTAGGTGACTCTTTAGGAATGGTTGTTTTAGGATACGAATCTACTTTGGAAGTCACTGTAGATGATATAATACACCACTGTAAGGCTGTTTCAAGGGGAGCAAAGAAGGCTCTTATAGTAGGGGATATGCCTTTTTTATCATATCATATAAATATAGAAGAATCAGTTAGAAATGCTGGAAGAATAATACAAGAAGGAAATGCCCATGCTGTGAAATTAGAAGGTGGGATAGAAATAATTGATGTAGTTAAGGCTATAACTAAGGCACAAATACCTGTTATGGGGCATTTAGGATTAACTCCTCAATCAGTTAATATGTTTGGAGGATTTAAAGTACAAGGGAAAAGTGAAGAACAAGCTAAAAAATTAATAAATGATGCAGTAGCACTTGAAGAAGCCGGAGCATTTGCTATAGTACTGGAAGCTATACCAGAAAAGTTAGCTAAGATTATATCTGAAAAAGTAAGCATTCCTACTATAGGTATAGGAGCTGGAAAGTATTGTGATGGACAAGTTTTAGTTATTCAAGATATGCTAGGAATGTTCTCAGATTTTACTCCTAAATTTGTTAAGAAATATTCTAATTTAAGAGAAGAAATAGTCAATGCTTCAAAAACTTATATAAATGATGTTAAAGAAACTCAGTTTCCAAGTAAAGAGCATACATTTGCTATAGATGAAGAGATAATAAATAAACTTTATGGTGAAGAAAAATGTTAGTAAAGACAATTGAAGAACTTCAAAAACTTATAAGAAAAGCAAAAAAGGAAGGAAAAGAAAAAATAGGATTTGTTCCTACAATGGGATATTTACATGAAGGCCATCTGTCTCTTATAGAAAATGCAAAAAAAGAAAATGACTTAGTTATAGTTAGTGTATTTGTAAACCCAACTCAATTTGGTCCGAATGAAGATTTTGATAATTATCCAAGAAATATTGATAGAGACTATAAAATATCAATAGATTCTGGAGCGGATATAGTTTTTGCACCGGAGTCAAGTGAAATTTATAAAGACAATGACTTTACATATGTTGAAGTAAATGGAGATCTTACTAATAAACTTTGTGGAGCATCTAGACCAGGTCACTTTAAAGGGGTTACTACTGTAGTTTGTAAGTTATTTAATATAGTAAAGCCTACTAATGCATACTTTGGACAAAAAGATGCTCAACAAGTGGCTGTAATTCAAAAAATGGTTGAAGATTTATATATTGATGTAAATATAATACCTTGCCCTATAGTTAGAGAAAAAGATGGACTTGCTTTAAGCTCTAGAAACGTTTATTTAAATGAGAATGAGAGAAATCAAGCATTAATACTTTCAAAATCATTGTTTAAAGCTAAGGATATGTTTGCAAATGGATGTAGGGATGTAAGGACTTTAAAAGACTTAATAGTGAAAAATATAAAAAGCCAGCCTTTAGCAAATATAGATTATGTAGAAATATTAGATTCTAAGTCATTTGAAAATATAGAATTTATAAATAAGGATGTTATAATAGCTATAGCTGTTAGATTTGGAAAAACTAGATTAATAGACAATATATATTTAAAAGTTTAGTGTATAATAAAGACTGTTGATAATTTTATCAGCAGTCTTTATTTATTCACACAAATTCCATAAATGTTTGGTAAAATAAGTATAGAGGTGATAAAATGTACAAAATTTTGGTAGTTGAAGATGACATTGATATACAAGAATTAATAAAAGAATTTTTAGTAAGTCAAGAATATGAAGTAGATGTAGCAAGCGATGGAATTGAAGGTATGAACATGTTTAACGAGAATGAGTATAATTTAGTAATGCTAGATATAATGCTTCCTAATATAGACGGGTATTCTCTTTGCAAGATGATAAGAGCCAAATCGGATGTTCCTATTATGATGTTAACGGCATTAGACGATGAAAAAGATGAGGTTAAGGGATTTGAACTAGGGGTTGATGATTATATTACAAAGCCATTTTCATTTAACATACTTATAAGAAGAGTTGAAGCTGTACTTAGAAGATACAACAAAGTAGACAAGCTTAATATTTTAAAATTTGAAGAAATACACATGGATGTAGATGCCTATAAAGTATATGTAGAAGAAAATGAAATAGAGCTTACTACAAAGGAATTTGAAATATTGAAGATGTTACTTGAAAACAGAGGCAAGGTATTAAGTAGAGAAGTTATGTTAGATAAGCTATGGGGATATGAATACTTTGGTGATGCAAGGGTTATAGATACACATATAAAAAACATAAGACAAAAAACGGGAATGCAATATATAAAAACTGTTAAAGGAATAGGATATAAAATTGATAAGTAATTTAATTAATAAAATAAAAAACAATATAGCTTATAAAATATTTTTTATAACTAGTACTTTGCTATTGTCTATGGCCTTTATAATTTATACAACTATGTATATTGAATTACCTAATTATTATTATAGATACAAAGCTGAGAGTTTAGAAAAAGGGGTTAAGAAATTAGTAGGTAAAGTAGATGGCTTAACATTTTTAGAATCAAAAGGGTTGTTAGATGAATTCTGTGAAGAATATAATGTGCAACTTACTATTTACGACTTAGAAGGAAATATTTTATATATACCTTTTAATATTATACAACTAGGTGGTATTTCGCAAGAACCAGCAACAGATTTATACAAAGAAAATCCAAATGAAAAATATATATATCTAGAAGCCTCTCCAGTAAAGTTCGAAGATAGAGTAACTGTGTTTAAGGTTAATGCAACACTACAACCTATTGATGAGGCAGCTACTGTAATTTTAAGGTTTGCACCTTATATAGGGGTAATAATATTGTTAATGTCTATTATAAGTGGATATATATACTCCAAACTAATATCAAAGCCCCTTATACAATTAAACTATGTAGCAAAGAGAATGATTGGTCTTGATTTTGATACAAAATGTGAAGTTTATTCTCAAGATGAATTAGGTCAACTTTCAAATAGTTTAAATGAACTTTCATTTAGTTTACAAAACACCATGAATGAATTAACACAAGCAAATAAAAAACTACGAAATGATATAGAAAGAGAAAGAGAACTAGAAGAACAAAGAAAGATATTTGTAGCTACTATATCACATGAACTAAAAACTCCTATAACTGCTGTAAAAGGACAACTTGAAGGAATGATATACAATATTGGTTCTTATAAAGATAGGGATAAATATCTTAAAAGGTCTTTTGATATTATGGAACATATGGAAAAACTAGTTTATGAAATGATGGAAATATATAAACTTGAGAGCACTGAATTTAAACCAAGTGTACAAAATATAAACATATCAAATATGGTATACGATATATCAAAGGGCTTTGAATACTTTTTAATATCTAAGGATCTAACTATAGTAAATAAAATACAAGATAACTTATATATAAAGGGTGATCAACAACTTATTAGAAAAGCAATATCAAATGTAGTTAATAATGCTGTAAAATACTCAAAAGAGAAAGAAAAGGTAATTATTAGACTATATGAAAGAGATAGTAACATAGTACTAGAGGTTTTAAATACAGGAGCGTTTATAGAAGAAGAAGAATTAACCAAAGTTTTTGAACCTTTTTATAGATTGGAGAAGTCTAGAAATAGAAATACAGGGGGAAGTGGACTAGGTCTTTATATAGTTAAAAAAATATTAGAGTTAAATAATATAAGTTATGAGTTAAAAAATGTAGAACAAGGTGTATTATTTACTATAATATTTTAAAAATTATGTTTACAAATTTACAAATTGTAGTATAATATAATTTAATAAAAATAAATACAAAAAGATAGAGGTCGCGTTATCAAATAGTACTATTGTGGAGATAAGCACAGTGAAACAATAGGAAAGGTGCTAACGCCGAAATGTATAAACGATGCTTTAAGTTTATATGTTGGTGTTGTGCAAAACATGTACAACATTGTCACAAAGAGATTTGTGGAGAGCTATCTTAAGTTCGTGAGTGCTAATAAACGTTTTTGAATTAGTATTTAAGAGCCTAAGGATAGTATATTCCTTGGGCTTTTTTTATTACGAAAATTAAGATGTTACTGCAAAATCTCCATTGTATTATAACTTATGGAGGTAATGATTATGATTGAAAGAGTAAATGGAACACTATACTTTGATGGATGCAACACTGTGGAGTTAGCTAAAAAATACAAAACACCACTATATGTAATTTCTGAGAGTATTCTTAGAGAAAAGGGAAGCGAAGTAAGAACTAGTTTTTTAAATAAATACGAAAATGTTAGAGCTGTTTATGCATCAAAGGCATTTTTGAATTTAGCCATATGTAAGATTGTACAAAGAGAAGGGTTAGGTTTAGATGTAGTATCTGGTGGAGAATTATATGTTGCTATAAGCGCTAATTTTCCTATGGAGGATATAATATTTCATGGAAATAATAAGTCAAAGGAAGAACTTATTATGGCAGTTCAACATGGAGTAGGCAGAATAGTAGTAGATAGTATAAGTGAACTAGAGTTGCTAGAAGAAATTTGCAAAAACTTAAATAAAGAAGCTAATATATTATTTAGGATTACTCCAGAAGTAGGCGCTAATACTCATAGATATATAAGTACAGGTCAAAAGGATTCAAAGTTTGGAATTCCATTACTTCAAATAGATGAAGCTATAAAAATAGCTATATACTCAAAGTATATAAATTTTAAAGGTATTCATTTTCATGTAGGATCTCAACTATTTTCAAATGAATCGCACTTAAAAGCGTTAAGAGTAGCTATAGGCTGGATAGAACATATAAAAAATGAATACAATTACGAAATAGAAGACCTAAATATAGGCGGAGGATTTGGTATAAAATACGTTGAGGGCGATATAGAAGTTGGTTTAAATGAGTTTTTAGAACCGGTAATGAAAGAATTAGAAGATGAGTTTGAAAGAAGAAATTTAAAAAGACCATGTGTAATAATAGAACCAGGGAGATGGTTTGTAGGAAGTGCTGGAATAACATTATACAATGTAGGAAGTATAAAAAATATAGAGGGTGTTAGAAAATATGTATCAATTGATGGAGGCTTAAGTGATAATCCAAGAGTAGCACTTTATGATGCTAAATACTCTGCAATAGTTGCTAATAAAGCAAATGCTATAGAAAAAGAAATAGTAACACTAGGTGGAAAATACTGTGAATCAGGGGATATACTTATTAAAGATATAGAGTTACCTATAGTAGAAAGAAATGATATATTAGCTGTATTAAATACAGGTGCATATAATGACTCAATGTCTAGTAATTATAATAAGGCACTAAGACCTGCTGTTGTTTTAGTAAGTGAAGGAAATAGTTATGTTATTAAAAAAAGAGAAAGCTACGAAGATTTAATATCTAAGGATATTGTTCCACCTTGTTTAATAAATCTAGATGAAGCTGCATATGACGAAATAATCTAAAGCCTTAATGTGGATTTTCCACAATAAGGCTTTTTTTGAGCAACGAAATTTTAATTATAAACATCTAATCCTACTCCGAGTAGGGAAGATAATGCAATCAAAGCAAAAAGAGCTATCATATAAACTCTATCAAAATCCTTACTAGCAATACTTTTCTCTACAGCATATATACAAAATAAAAGTATACTGCCTAATACAAATATTATATACCTCCCCATGCCAAAAGTATTAATAAAGGACTCAATAACATTGAAAAACGCATTAGAATTACTCATAAACCCCCCACCCCACCAAATATAATAATTAACAATTGATATAGAAATAGTTATATATTTAAAAATATTTAACTATATATAATACTATAAAAAGAATTATATATAGTTAAATATTTAAATATTGTAAAAAATCTGAAAATTCAAAAGGCTTGTTATACAATATTTTATGCAGGGGGAAGTAACTTGAGTCATATAAAAAACATAAAAATAGAAAATTTTAGAAAGCTAAAAAGTATAGAACTGAAAGATACAAAAAACATAAATATACTAATAGGAGAAAACAATAGCGGAAAGACTAGTATACTTGAGTCAATAATGTTTTTAGAATACCCGGAGGATATAAATAGATTAATTTTATTGTATAAAATAAGAGAAGTATTAAAAAATAACGAAAAAAGAAGTTGGTATAAATCATTTATAAATATGTTTAATAAAGAATTGGAGACAAAAAATATATCTTTTAGCGCTCAAGTTGAAAATAAAAAAATACAAATAAGTATAGGTGGGTACGAAGAATATTTATTTAGATTAGTAGATGAAGAACTGCCTATATCAGTATTTAGTGGGAAATATAAGTTTACTATAGATGATAAAAAATATGAGAAGAACTTTTCACTAAGAGAAGATAATTACGAAATTTTATATAAAGACAACAATTTATTTATTCCTATGAAGTATATATCTCCTATAGATCATTATATTCAAAATAGATATGTTAATTATATAAGCAAATCTATAAAGCTAGGAAAAAAACAAGATATATTGGAAATGATGAAAATATTTGATAAAAATATTGATGGTTTTGATTTAATAACAGAAAACAACACTACATCTTTATACATTAATCATAAGATAAATGGAATTTTACCTATATCTGCATTTGGAGATGGAATAAAAAAGGCTATAACAATATCATCTTCAGTAGTAGAAGCTGTAGATGGAGTATTACTTATAGATGAAATAGAAACAGCTATACATGCAAGAGCCCTTAAGGATTTTTTTAAATGGCTTATGGAAATATGCAATAGATATAATACACAGATATTTTTAACTACACATAGCATAGAAGCCATAGATGCACTAATAGAAGGGGGCATAGACTATATTGATGATATTGCATGTTATAGATTAGAAAGTGATAATAATGATACCTATGTTAATAGGTTTTCAGGGGAGCAATTATATAGTATAAGATCTAATATGGGTTTGGATGTGAGATAGTATGAGATATTATTATTTTTTAGTTGAGGGTCCTCATGATGAGGCTGCTATTGGAAAGGTACTTCAATTATTAGGATTAAGACAGATAAGAAATAAGGAAGAAATACCTTATATATGGCAAGGGTTAATCCCAAATAAATATCCTTTTGTAGAGGGTAGATTGGAAAAAATAAGTCCTATTCCAGATTTTTATAAGTCTGATAATGTATGTGTTGCAATAAAAGCAGCTTTAGGAGAAACGAGAATAATATCAGAACTAAATAATACTGTGTCAATAATGCAAAGAGAACAATTAAAGCAATTAAATGGAATATTAATAGTATGTGATGCAGACAATAAGAGCGCAAGTGAAAAGTACAATGAGTTCATATTAAATATAATAAAAAGAAAAGAATTAAATTTTGATGAAACATGTTTTACAAATAAAGAAGGCTATTTTAAAGATATAAAAATAAAATGTGACATGTATGTATTCCCTAATAATAAAGATTGTGGAACTCTTGAAGATATATTATTAGAAGGTGCAAAGATTCAATATGGGAATTTATTAGAAAACGCCGTAAACTATATAGAAAATGTTGATGATAATTACAAAAGTAAATTATCCATATCAAAACATAAAAAAGCAATTATAGGAAGTATGGCTAGTATTTTAAATCCTGGAGTTGCAAATCAAGTTTCTATAAAAAATGATAAATGGATAGATTATAATAATATATTTAAAAGTGAAAAAACAAAGAGTTTATATAATTTCATCGAAAACTTTATAAAGGATTGATTTAATCCGCATAAATAGATTATGACATGTCTATTTATGCGGATTTTAATTTGCACATTTCTAAAACTCTGAGCATATAATATCTATAAATCTATATATATTAATATTTAGATTAAATAATTTGGAGGGGTTGTTATGTCGTCATTTAACATTAAGGCTAATCGAACATTTACATTTATTAGAAAATGGGCATGGATTTTTACTTTACTAGTAGCTCTAGGTGGGCTTTACTATCCTAGGTTAGGTATTTTGGTTTTACCTATTATGTTATCACTTACTATTGTATCTTTCTTCAAAGGTAGATATTGGTGTGGGAACCTTTGCCCACATGGAAGTTTGTATGATACTGTTTTATTAAAATACAGTAAGAATAAAAAAATACCTAAATTTTTTCGAAGTAAAATACTAGGAATTTTATTTTTTTCCTGGTTTGGATTTAATATAATAAGAAAGTTAATTAAAGTATCTTCAATTTATGGAACTGCACCGTTTTTAGATAAATTAGGGTTTATATTTGTTGCAAGTTATTTAATGGTATTAATTATAGGTGTTCCTTTAAGTGTAATTTTTACACCACGTACATGGTGCCAATTTTGCCCAATGGGGATGCTTCAAACACTATCATATAAACTAGGAAAGTTATTAGGAGTAGCAAAAGTAACTGATAAGAAAATAACTATAAAGTGTAAGGATATGTGTCATAATTGTGGCAAATGTTCTAGAGTATGTCCAATGCAGTTAACTCCATATTTAGAATTCAATAATAATAATCAATTTGATAACGAAAAATGTATAAGATGTTCAACTTGTATAGCTAATTGTCCAGCAAAAATACTCTCATTATCAAGTAAAAAAGAATCATGTAATATTATAAATAAGACTGATATTACATCTTGTGAAGACAGAAAAAATATAAAAGCTAAGATTGTTAATATAAAAGAATTAACTGATAACATCATAGAATACACATTTGAATTTGTAAGCCCTGACAAGGTAAGTTATAAGGCTGGTCAGTATATTCTTATAAACATACAGGATAATCCTTATACGAATCGAGCTTATTCAATTTCATCGTTTAACGAAGATGATTCTATGCTAAGTATAACAGTAAAAAATGTGGAAGATGGATATGGAACTCAACTAATGTACAAAAACTTTAAAATTGGACATTGTATTGAGCTTCAAGGTCCAATGGGAAATGAACTTGTTGTTGACAAAACAGCAGAGAAAATTCTATTACTTGCAACAGGTATAGGAATAACACCATTTTTATCAATAGTTAATGATATAATAAAAAGTCCTAAAAACATAAAAAATGTAAAACTTGTATATGGTGCAAGTTATGAAAAAGACTTTATATATGATAATGAACTCACAAAACTATCACAGAGTGCTGAAATATTTGAACATATAAAAGTATCTTCTCGTGACAAAAGTTTTAAAGGGCCGCACGGACGTATTACAGATATTGTTAGAGATATTGATTTAACTGATTACAAAATTTATATATGTGGATCAAGTCCTGTAGTTACAGATACAATAAACTTCTTATGTGATTTGGGAGCTAATAGAATAAATATATTTGCAGAAGGTAACTAAATATCTCAATAAAAAGGTTGGTATTTTTTATACCAACTTTTTTAAATTTTTGTAATAAATTGTAAAAATTATACAAACCATACATGAAATAGTGTATAATGTTTTAGGGCAAAATAGGTATTATAATTATATTTAAATTTAAAATAAGTATAATTAATGAAATTTTTCAGATAGAAAGAGAGGCTTTAACATGAATTATTTAATTTTACTTATAGGATTTGCATTTTTAGTTAAAGGTGCAGATTGGTTTGTTGAAGGGGCATCATCAATAGCGAGATCGTTTAAGATACCACCAATAATTATAGGTCTTACAATAGTTGCCTTTGGGACAAGCGCACCAGAAGCAGCAGTAAGTTTCACGGCAGCATTACAAGGAAATAACGATATAGCAATTGGGAACGTAGTTGGATCTAATATATTTAATATATTAGGTGTCCTAGGTATATCCTCAATAATATATCCACTGTCTGTGAAAAAGAACACTATAATTAAGGAATTCCCATTTGCAATATTATCAGCATTGGTACTTTGGGTATTATCACATGACATTAGACTTCAAGGGTATTCAGAAAACTTTTTATCAAAAGCAGATGGTTTAATACTTTTAGCTTTATTTGGTATATTTATGTATTATCTTATAGAGATGGCTTTAACATCAAAGGAAGAAATGGATGTTGAAGAAGGAAATAAAAATTTAACTGTTTCTAAAGCTATAGTTATATCTTTAATAGGACTTGTAGGTATAATATTAGGAGGTAAATGGGTTGTTGATGCAGCTTCAGTTATAGCAGTTAGTTGGGGAATGAGTGAAAACTTAGTTGGACTTACAATAGTTGCTATAGGGACATCTTTACCAGAACTTGTAACATCAATAGTAGCTGCAACTAAAAAAGAAAGTGATATAGCTATAGGGAATGTATTAGGTTCTAACTTATTTAATATATTCTTCATATTAGGTGCATCCGCTATAATAAGTCCAGTAGCTGTTAATAGTATAGTATTCTTTGATATGATATTTATGCTTATAATAACAATTATAACTTTTGTGCTTGCAGCAACAAGAAGAACAATAAACAAAACAGAGGGAATAATATTAACTTTAATGTATGTAGGATATATGGCTTATATAATAATGAGAAACTAAAATTCGCTGCGCTCATGTCTTAAGCGGCATTGAGAAACAGGTACGTTGCTCAAAATTTGCTACACAAATAAGAGGCTTTAGATTTAATCTAAAGCCTCTTATTAATTTCCAACTATTATCCAACTATTACTAACTCTTTGTTAGCTTTATTTAATATTTCGCAACCATCTTCAGTTACTAAAACTAGGTCTTCTATTCTAACTCCAACTTCACCAGTTAAGTATATACCTGGTTCTATAGAGAATATCATACCAGGTTGTACAGTATCTGTATTTATAGAAGATACATCACCCATATCATGACATTCTATACCTATAGAGTGTCCAGTTCTATGAGTAAAGTATTTACCATAACCTTTAGATTCTATATAGTCTCTAGCAGCAGCATCTATATCACAAAATCTAACGCCAGGTTTAACTATTGATATAGCTCTTTTGTTAGCTTCTAAAACTATATCAAATACTTCCTTAGATTTATCTGATACTGACTTATAAAATACTGTTCTAGTCATATCTGAACAATAAGAATCTTTTACACATCCGATATCTATTATAACGCAATCTCCTTCTTTAACAAGAGAATTATCTGGTTCATGATGAGGGTCAGCAGCATTAGCACCAAAACCTATTATTGGATCAAATGAAAAACCGTCAGCTCCTAATTCTTCATATATAGAAACTAATTCTTGAGCCATTTGTTTTTCAGTAAGTCCTTTAGGTAATAACTCTATCATTCTTTCTACAGCTACATCATTTATTCTTGAAGCTTCTCTCATGAAATCCTTTTCTTCATCGTCTTTATACGTTCTAGCTCTATCTACTATTTCTGAACCATTTACAAATGAACTTCCGCCTCTTAAGTCCATAAGTTTTAATAAGAAACGAGCTGGCCAGTTCTTGTCAACACCCATTGGCTTAGTTTTATCAACATATGTAGAAATTATTTGTACACCATCTTGAGTATCGTTAAACCATACTTTTTCAACGCCTAGATCTTCATAAACAGGGAATAATTCATTTATAAATAATTTGTGATTTCCATCTATGTTTAAGTATAAAGCTAATAATCTTTCGCCAGGATGAATCCATTTCCCTGTTAAATAAAATATAGCTGATGGGTCTGCAACTAATAATTGAGGAATATCATTCTTTTTCATTTCACTTAGTACGTAGTCAAGTCTTTGATGTTTCATAAAATTACCTCCACAATCTACTTATATTTGTTTTTTATGTAGTAAAAAATTGCTTATATAATTCATCACATTATATAATTGACTTTAATTATATCATATTATGCAGCTTTTCTTGTAGTATTTTGTTATTTTTTTTTCAATTTATTTCATAAATATAAATATTATTGGGTAATGCAGATATTTAATATATAATATACATAATTACGTGACTATTATAAATAGTATTAATTAATAGAATATTTTTTAGGGGGATATTATATGATAGATGTTCTAAACAGGGAAATAACCAAAATAAGGGAAAAGATAAGAATAAGGGAGAAGCTGAATCAAAGATTAAACAATTTGGAAATAGAATTAGGAGAAGAAGAAGAAAAATTAAAAAAATTAAAAATAGAATTAAATAAGGAAGAGCAAGATGTAGCTTCTTTAGAAGGGAAAACATTAAATTCTCTTATACAAACTTTGTTAGGAAAAAAACAAGAAAAACTAGAATTAGAAAAAGAGGAGTATATAGTTGCCAAAATAAAGTATGATGAGTGTTTAAATAAAATTAGTACATTAACTATTCAAAAAAATAATATAAAAACTAAATTAGAAGATTATAAAAATGTAGATGTTATATACAGTAATTTATTAATAGATAAAGAATATGAAATAATGAACAGTAACAAAGTAGAAAATATAACACTAGGCAAAATAATAGAAAAAATATCTAATACAAATTTGGATATAAAAGAAATAAGTGAAGCTTATAGTGCAGGTAATAAGCTATTAATTACAATATATGATACAATAAATTCTCTTCAAAAGGCAAAGGATTGGGGAACATGGGATATTCTTGGTGGAGATGTGATTACAACATTAATTAAGCATGATTACATAGATGAGGCAAAGCGAAATAGTTATAAAGTAAAGGAGTGTATAAGTTCTTTTAAAATGGAACTAAGTGATATAAATATCAATTTAAATATAGATATAAACTTAGATTCTTTTACAGTTTTTGCAGATTTCTTCTTTGATGGAGTATTTGTAGATTGGTATGTACAAAATAATATAAACAATGCACTTTATAATGCAAGAGAATTAAAGCAAAATGTTATAGTTATATTACAAAATTTAGATAATAAAAAGAAAATGTCTGAGGAAAATCTAGGTAAGTTAAAAGAAGAGTATATGCAAATTATAGATAAATACTAATTATATTTTCGGGGAAAATAGTCTATAGGTGAATATAATGAAAAGAACATTATATAATTTTAAGTACAAGATACTAAATCTTAAAGATAAAAATCAATATAACAAAGAAGAACTACTAAATGAAGACTTTTTAATTAACAAAGAAGAAAGTATAGAGATATACTATGCAGCACATAACGAATATATAAATAAAGATGCTAAAATATTTATAGTAAGTATAACTCCAGGATGGCTTCAAATGGAAAGGTCTATATATACAGCAAGAAAATGCCTTGCTCAAAATATGAATTATGATGAAATAGCAAAAATATGTAAAATTGAATGTAGATTATATGGCACTTCGAGAAGTAATACTATAAGTATGCTAAATGAACTAAAACTCAATACGTATTTAGGGATAGAAGATTGTGAAGAGTTATTTGGATATGAAAACACATATCTTCACACTACATCAATTATAAAACATCCTGTATTTATAAATAAAGAAAATTATAATGGTCACAATCCCAAAATATTAAAATCAAATATATTTAGAGAATATGTATATAATGATTTTTTAGACGAATTAGAAAAACTAAATGAAATCTTTATTATACCTTTAGGAAAATCAGTAGAAGAAGTGATGAAACAATTGATAAAAGATCAGATAATAAATGAAAATCAATGTTTATTTGGATTTCCACACCCATCAGGAGCAAATGGACATAGAAAAACTCAATTTAATAAAAATAAAGAAAGTATGATGGAAAAAATAAGTTTATATTTAAAAAAATAAAATTAGAGGTGCAGTATTTGCACCTCAATTTTTTATACGGCCACAGAATCTAATATTAGTAGATTATCACCATATATTAGGTGTGATTCTTTCAATGAATCCAATTTAGAATCACTTGATTTAATAGGCATTTCCATAATGCTTACTACATAACCTTCTTTAATTTTTGAAAGTGCTTCTTTTTTGAACCAATCTAAATAAATAAATAATCTATCATTTAAATTAAAACCTTTACCTGAACAATATGGATAAGCTTCGTCTAAATCATTGGATGACGTTAATGTTTTAACAGAATTTTGAGCTATCTTATATTCTATTTCTGTATCTATATCTTTATAAGCTACTGCAATAACTCTATACTTGTAATTCATAGTATAACCCCCTAAATACAATTTGTTATAAATTTAACATTATTGCTTGGTATATACTATGCAAGTACCACATGAAAAATGAATAAAAAGTCAATAATAAAAAAATAGGGTGGCTAAGCCACCCTAAACAATACTATTTTTTGAACATGTCTTTATCTATATTTTTAACAGCTTCATCTGCAAACTGTGTAGTAACGATCTTGTCATAGTCAGCTCTTTTCTCTAATTGACCAGCAAGCTCTATTATATCCATTAGATGTTCTAAGCTATCCTTAGTCATAACAGGTGTTTGTGCAAAGGCATCTATAGACTTATATCTATCAACTATAGTTATTAAATCTTCTTCTGATAAGTCTGTAAAGAACGGTTGAACAGCTTTAGCTATTTCTTGTGATGAATGACTTTGAACCCATAATTGACCTTTGTATATAGCATTTGTAAAACTTTGAATTACTTGAGGATTCTTTTCCATATATGATTTTGTAGCAGAATAAGCAGTATATGGTAAATCTCCTGATTCAGAACCTATTGATAAAACAACGTGACCTTGGCCTTGTTTTTCAAGTTGTGTTGCAACTGGTTCAAATAATGAAACATAGTCACCTTCGCCAGCAGTAAATGCTCCCGCTAATACCCCAAATTGCACATCTGTACGGACATTAACTTCGCCAGCTGCTGTATTTTCACCAATTTTTAAACCGTTGTTCTTAATAACATACTCTAGTGCCATCTCAGGCATTCCGCCAGCTCTTCCGCCTAGTATAGTTTTACCTTTTAAGCTGTCAAATGAGAAGTTATCATCTGCTTCTCTACCTACCAAGAAGCTACCATCTCTTTGTGTAAGTTGAGCAAAGTTTATAGCATAATTATCACTATCTTTAGTAGATACATAAACAGAAGCTTCAGGTCCCATAAAACCTACATTAACTTCCCCAGAAAGTAGAGCGGCCATAGTTTTATCTGCACCTTGGGTGTTAATTAACTCTACGTCAAGACCTTCTTCTTCGAAGAAACCTTGGCTTATAGCAGCGTATTGTGGAGCATAAAAAATTGAGTGTGTAACTTCAGCCAATTTTATCTTTGTAGTCTCCTTAGGTTTATTTTGAGTACATCCAGTAAGTGCTAATATAAATATAAGCATAACACTTACAATTGCCGACAATTTTTTAAAGCGTCTCATAACAATCCTCCTAGAATATTTTTTATTATCTACACATATAATATTAAATTGAAGTATTTTGTGTGCTATCTAGATCTATATATTTTTTCAATTAAGTTTACGGCTTGATACATTACAAGGGCACATACTGCAAGAACTGCAACACCCATCATAACTATATCTAATCTAAACACTTGACCACCGTACACAATTAAATATCCTATTCCATATCTTGAAACTAGAAATTCTCCAACTATAACCCCTACCCAAGACATCCCAATGTTTATTTTTACAATATTTATTATATTCGCTATGTTAGCAGGTAATATAAGTTTAGTTAGTACTTGATATTTGCTAGCGCCGAAGCTTTGTAACATTTTGATTTTTTCTTCATCTACATTTATAAAGTAGTTGTATGCAGATAGTATTGTTACAACTACAGATAATGTTATTGCTATTACCACAATACCTCTTATTCCAGCACCTGCCCAAATTATTAATATTGGAGCTAGAGCTGTTTTTGGTAGAGCATTTAATACAACTAAAAAAGGATCAAGAACTTTTGCAGCTGTTTCAAACCACCAAAGCAAAATCGCTACAATTAAACCAATTGCTGTTCCTAATATAAACCCTAGGACTGTTTCCCATACTGATATTCCTACGTGTTTAAATAATTCTCCGGTCTTAACGTATTGTACAAATAAATTTGATATATCAGTTGGCTTACTAAAGAAGAATGTTTCGATTATATTAAAGTTTGCAAGTAGTTCCCATGCAACTAAAAATATTACTAAAGTTGCTATTTGCCAAAATAATATTTTGTATTTTTCTATTTTCTTAGATTTTATAAATTCTTCATATGCTGAAGTTTTTTTAGATCTTTTCATAAATATCCAGCTCCTTCCACAATAAGTTGAAGTAATCTTTGAATTCCGGAGCATTACGAGCAGAAAGAGGAGTTTTTTCTCCATCTGTAGTTAGATTTATATCGTAGATATTTTTTATAGTGGTAGGGCGTTTGGATAAAACAGCTACTTGATCTGCCATGGATATAGCTTCTGGAATGTGTTTTAAATGGCAAATAATATTTGGTAAACTGATATTAATAGATTAAGTGAAAAATATATAAAAAATTATATATTTTTATATAAAAGAATAAGATGGAACTGTATAATTAAAGCATATAATTAAGTTATACAGGGGTTTTTGAGTTGACGATTTAAAATATAAGTGATATATTTATATAAAAAATTATATAATTACATAATTGTATATAAATTTTTATACAAAATTCTATATAGTACAATTGGAGGAGATAAAATGCATCCTATTTTAAAATCATATATTCCAGTTGCAAATATAATTACACAGACGTTTGGGAAAAACTGTGAAGTGTCTATCCATGACCTTACACAGCCGGAAAGTTCAGTAGTATATGTTGCAAACGGCACTGTAACCGGTCGAAAAGAAGGGCAGTCATTTGACCATCTAATACGCCAAGTTTTATTAAGTAAAAACTTCAAAGATGATTCTACAGTGAACTATGTATTTGAAGCTGAAAATGGCAAGAAAGTTAAGTCATCTTCTGCACTCATTCGTAATCCAGAGGGTGAAGTAGTAGGGATGCTTTGTATTAACTATGACTTGACACTATCTTATTTAATAAAAGAAGAAATTATAAGTTTTCTACCTGAGTATAGCCACAATGAAATCCTTGATGAAGAAAATGTCCCAAATCAAGATGTGATGACTATAATAGATGAGCTAATCGAAAATATAATTAGTGGTACACATGGAGGAAATTTAAAGAGAAAAGATAACATTGAACTAATACGTTTCATGGATGAAAAGGGAGTGTTCTTGGTGAAAGGCGCTATTGATAAAGTAGCTGAAAGACTGGGATTATCAAAAGTTACTATTTACAGTTACTTAGATGAAGTAAGAGGAAAGAAATAAAATTTAATGGAGAAGGGGTATAAATATGGAAAAGATTGAACCAATATACAATGGAGAAAACAAAGGGCATTATTCACCTGGTATTATTTCAAATGGAATGTTGTACATATCTGGGCAATTATCTATAGATCCAGACACTCGAAAAGTTCCAGAAGGGGGAATAGAAGAACATGCTAAACTTGCCTTAAACAATGTTGATCGTGTTCTAAAAGAAGCTGGACTTAGTCGTAATAATGTTGTTCAGTGTAGGGTATACGTATCAGATATTGATCAGTGGGACATAGTTAACCAAGTTTATGCTGAGTTCTTTGGTGAACACAAGCCTGGACGTATTGTTGTACCTGTTGGAAAACTTCACTTTGGATGTCTTGTAGAAATAGAAGCCATTGCAGAGGTGAAATAAATATGAAGTATATATGTTCAAAATGTAATGTAAAAGAAGATGTAACAACTAAAAAAGCAAAGTGTGATTGTGGAGGTCTTTGGAAATTAGATTATAAGCCTCCAAAGTTTGATTTGTCATTAGTAGATAGTGATACTTGGAGTATTTTCCGATATAGAGAGTTTATGCCATTAAAAGGAGAACATTGGCGTAATATCAGCCTAGGAGAAGGTATGACGCCTATAATTCAATTTGATGAAGATGTACTTCTTAAAATGGATTATTTCATGCCGACTTTATCTTTCAAGGATAGAGGAGCGGCTGTATTAATTGCTCATTGCAAAGCAATTGGTGTAGATTCTGTTGTCCAAGATAGTAGTGGAAATGCTGGAAACAGTGTAGCTGCTTATTGTGCAAAAGCTAATATTGATTGTGAGATATTTGTTCCAGAAGGAACATCACCAAAGAAGATTGATATGATTAAATCCCACAATGCACAGGTAAATGTTGTTCCTGGTACAAGAGATAATTGTGCAGATGTTTGTAGATCTAAGGTAGATACAGAGGGGAAATATTATGCAAATCATGTTTATAATCCTTTCTTCTATGAAGGAACAAAAACATATATTTATGAAGTTTATGAACAATTGAAAAGAATTCCTAAAAATATATTTATACCTCTTGGCAATGGAACGCTATTTATTGGGGCTATAAAAGCATTAGAAGAATTACTTGAAAGTGACATAATTGACAAAATGCCAAATATAATAGGTGTACAAAGTGAATATTGTGATCCTTTTGTAAAGGCAGTTGTTACAGGGGATAAGCATCCAGCAAAGGTAGACCCTAAACCAACTATGGCAGAAGGAATTGCCATTGGCGTACCAATGCGTGGGGAGCAAATTTTAGAATATGTATATAAATATAATATTGAAATGATAGTAGCTCCTGAAAATATAATTATGAAAGCAAGGGCTGAACTTGCAGCTAAAGGTATTTATTGTGAGCATACAACAGCAGCTACATATGCAGCCTATTTGAGGTATTGTGAATTAAATGGAAAGACATCTGATTGCTTAATTCCTATGTGTGGAGCAGGTCTCAAATCAGATCACTAATTAGCATTAATTTCTTATAGATGCTTTAGGCTTAGTTAAATTGCAAATTTAGATAAATATTTTGGGAAATAGAGATATAGATATTTATGAGGAGGGGTATTATGAATTATTTGGAATTAGATACACCAGCTTTATTAATTGATAAGGATATTATGTTAAGTAACTGCAAAAGTATGCAAGATTATGCAAATCGAAATAATGTAGCACTAAGACCACATACAAAAACACATAAAATGTCTAAGTTAGCTCTTATGCAAGAAGAACTTGGAGCTAAGGGTATTACTGTAGCCAAAGTTGGCGAGGCGGAAGTTATGGCGGATAAAGGTCTTAAAGACATATTCATTGCAAACGAAATAGTTGGCGAAGTTAAATTAAGCCGAATCAGAAAATTAGCGAAGATAATTGATGTATCCTTTGGACTTGATAGTATTGCACAAGCAGATCAAATAGAGAAGGCTTTTGAAGGCAGTGAAAAACAAGCAAATGTGTTAATTGAAATTGAAGTAGGGGAAGAACGTTCAGGAGTTATTGAAGAATCTACTTTTATAGATTTACTTAATCATTTAAAAAATTGTAAAAATATATATTTAAAGGGGCTTTTTTCACATGATGGTCATTCTTATGCTTCAGAGAATATAGAGCAATGTAAAGAAATTCATTTACAAACTCAAAAAAGAACACTTCGATTTGCTAGTATAGCAGATGAAATGGGCTTTGACTTAGAAACAATTAGTATTGGGTCCACTCCATCTATGTTACATGATTTTCCTATACTAGATGGAATAACTGAAATTAGACCTGGTACATATATTTTTATGGATGCATCTCAAGGTAATGCATATGGAAGTTTTGAAAGAAATGCCGCAACAGTTCTTACTACAGTTATTAGTCTACCTACTTCAGAGAGGGTAATTACTGATGTAGGTGCAAAAGGTATAACTACACAAACCAGAAATAAGGGGTTTTGTACAACAAAAGGACTTGGTTTAATTAAAGGATGGCCAGAAGTAAGTATATTTGGTGTATTTGATGAACATGCTATTATTTATAATAAAGAATTTCATGATTATATTAAAGTTGGTGATAAAGTAGAAATTATCCCTAACCATATATGTCCTGTTGTTAATTTACATGAAACAGCTTATATTATTTCAAATGGTGAGGTAGTAGATGAAATTCCTGTAGATTGTAGAGGAAAGCTAAGATAAGAAACTAAAGATTTAAGGAGGTTATTATGTCTTTAATTAAAGTTGCAAATATTCAGATGAATGTTTCAGATAATAAAGAAGAAACCTTTAGAACAGTAGAGAAGTATCTTGAAATTGTTTCAAAGGAAGATGTAGATTTAGTATTATTGCCAGAAATGTTTAACTGCCCTTATGAAACAAGTAACTTTCCTATTTATGCAGAACTTGAAGGTGAAGAAAGTTGGCAAAAATGTTCGGCACTTGCTAAAAAGTATAATATTTATCTTGCTGCAGGATCTATGCCGGAAAAAGACTCTAAGGGAAATGTATATAACACTGCATATGTTTTTGACAGACAAGGAAATCAAATAGGCAAACACAGAAAAGTTCATTTATTTGATATTAGTGTTGATGGTGGTCAAACTTTCAAAGAATCAGATACATTAACACCAGGAAATCAAGTTACTGTATTTGAAACGGAGTTTGGAATTATGGGAGTTTGTGTATGTTATGATTTTAGATTTCCTGAACTTTCAAGACTAATGGTAAATAAGGGAGCTAAGGTAATTTTAGTACCTGGAGCCTTTAACATGACTACTGGACCTGCTCATTGGGAGATATTGTTCCGTAATAGAGCTTTGGATAACCAAGTTTTTGTTATTGGTACAGCTCCAGCTAGAAATGAATTTTCAGGATATATATCATATGGACATTCTATAGTAGTAGCACCTTGGGGTAATATTATAGAACAAATGAAAGAAAAAGAAGGGTATATTATAAATGAGCTAGATTTAAGCCAAGTAGATAAAGTTCGAAAGGAATTACCTTTACTTGCACATAGAAGAAATGATATGTATAAATTGGTAGAACTAGACTAATTATTTTATAAGTTAATGTTATAAACAGTAAAAAGCCATAGTCCTGATAAAAATCAGACTTATGGCTTTTTAACTAACTATAAGATTCAATAGCTTTTTTTATTCTTTCAAGACCTTCTTTCACCATTGATCTTGGGCATGCAAGATTTATTCTTTGGAATCCACTTCCACCTGTTCCAAAAGAATGACCATTATTTAAAGCTATTTTTCCTTTTTCAACTAATAATTTATTTAACTCCTCATCACTTAACCCAAGCTCACTAAAGTCTACCCATAATAAATATGTTCCTTCTGGTTTATTAACTTTGAGCTTAGGCATATTTTCTTTAATATAATCTATAGCAAAATCAACATTATCTTCTACGTATTTTAAAAACTCATCTAGCCAATCTTCACCATCATTATAAGCTGATTCTGTAGCAACTAAGCTAAATGCGTTGTTTCTCTTTATATCAATTCTAGTAAATGCAAACTCTAATATTTCATAGTCTTTTTTATTAGGTAATATAGCATAAGATGTTTGAAGCCCTGCTATATTAAAGGTTTTAGTAGGTGACATACAAGTAATGCTATTTTCTTCAAATTCCTTTGAAATAGAGGCAAATGGAATATGCCTGTGACCACTAAAAATAATATCGCTGTGTATTTCATCAGATATAACTTTTACATTGTGTTTTAAACATATTTCACCTAGTTTTATTAATTCTTCTTTCGTCCAAACTCTTCCACATGGATTATGAGGGTTACAAAGTATAAATAGTTTTACATCTTTTATTTTGGATTCTATATCTTCGTAATCCATAACATAATTTCCATCTTCTAATTTTTTTAGAGGACTTACAACTAACTCTCTACCATTATCTTTAACAATGTTGTTAAATGGAGTGTATACAGGTTCTTGTATCATTATTTTATCTTTTTCTTCAGTCATATTTTGTATTACTAAGCTTATAGTAGGGATAACGCCAGGACTAAAGATTAACCATTCACTTTTAATTTTCCAGTTATGCCTTCTTTCTATCCAATTTACTATAGACTGATTATAAGAGTCTGGTCTTGTTGTATAACCAAATATACATTGGTCTAATCTTTTTCTTAAAGAGTCTACTATACAAGGAGCAGTCATAAAATCCATATCAGCAACCCACATAGGTAGTAGATCATTAGTTCCATATTTTTTGTCCATTTCAGACCATTTTGCTGCAAAATTATTGCTTCTATCTACAACAGTATCAAAATTATAAATCATATAATATACCTCCTAGTTTAAAATATTAATAAGTATATATTAACAGAAAGACATGCTAATTAAAAAGTACAAAATATTTTTGAAAAAATTATCAAAATAGTATTGATTTTTGTTAATCATTTAAATATAATAAGACTAGAGAAATAACCTAGTAAGTTGATAGGAATTACATATATTTAATATAAATAAACACTATGACCAGGAAAAGTAAGCTATATGAATCATAACAGAGAGGAACTAATAGGTGAGAGAGTTCCATGTAGGATTATAGCCCAAGTGCCCCTGTGAGTGTTAGGCTGAAATTTAGTAGGCTGTTACGGGTTCTCCCGTTATAGAGAAATTGAGATAAGCAGTAATGCTTAATCAGAGTGGAACCGCGGAACTAAACTTCTGCCTCTGTATTTTTAGAGGAAGAAGTTTTTTTAATTTAAAAATATAATAAAGGTATATTATTAAGGATAAAATAAACAATGTATTAGAAAAAAATTACTTTTTAAGCAATTATATTAAAATATATTAATTATTATAAGGAGGCAATACAATGAAAAGAAGAAACATATTTATAAGCGCAATATTAGCTTTAACTTTAGCTATAGGTGTTACAGGATGCTCACCAAAAGCTAACGAAGGAGCACAAACAGAAGCTAAAAACTCACTAGAAACAATAAAGAACGAAGGAAAAATTCGTGTTGGTACTGAAGGAACTTATGCCCCTTTTACATTCCACGATGAAAAGGGTAATTTAACTGGCTTTGACGTAGAAATAGCTAGAGAAGTTGCAAAGAGAATTGGTGTAGAAGCAGAATTCGTTGAAACGAAATGGGATGGTATGATTGCTGGATTAGATGCAAAAAGATTTGATATGGTAGCAAATCAAGTTTCAATAAATGATGAACGTAAAGAAAAGTATGATTTTTCATCTCCATATATAACATCTAGAGCTGTACTTATTGTACATGAAGACAATAATGATATAAAAACATTTGAAGATCTAAAAGGCAAAAAAGCTGCTCAATCATTAACAAGTGATATTGGTAAAATAGCAAAAGATAACGGTGCTGAAATTGTTCAAATTGATGGATTTAATCAAGCTATAGATTTACTAGTTTCAAAAAGAGTAGATGCTACAGTTAATGATAGTTTATCTTACTTAGATTTAAAGAAGCAAAAACCAGAGACTCCAATAAAATCAGTTGCTGACTATAATAATGCTACACAAAGTGCACTATTATTAAACAAAGGAAATGATGAGTTAGTAGAAGCTATTAATAAAGCAATTGCAGATATGAAAGATGATGGAACTTATTTAAAAATCTCTGAAAAATGGTTTGGTACTGACGTATCAAAATAACAAGGTGATATGATGAATTTTGACGATAGAACATTAAGAATTATAGACATATTAACAAACTCATTTGTACCATTAGTAGAGGCGGGACTGAAATTTACAGTCCCTCTTACTCTTATATCCTTTACGCTTGGATTAATTTTAGCACTAGCTACAGCATTGGCTAGAATATCAAATTTTAAGCCTCTAATATTAGTTGCTAGATTCTATGTTTGGATAATAAGGGGAACTCCACTGATTGTTCAGTTATTTATTATATTCTATGGGCTTCCAGCATCGGGTATAACTTTAGATGCCTTAACAGCAGCAGTAATAGGATTCACTTTAAATGTGGGGGCATACAACTCTGAAGTTATAAGAGCTGCTATTTTATCTATACCTAAAGGACAGTGGGAAGCTGCCTATTCTGTAGGTATGACAAAAAATCAAGCACTTAGAAGAGTAATTCTTCCTCAGGCCGCTAGAGTTTCCATACCACCATTATTCAACTCTTTTATTAGTCTTATTAAAGATACATCACTTGCTGCTACAATAACTGTTACTGAGATGTTCCAAATAGGTCAAAGAATTACAGCAGCAACTTATGAACCTTTATGGATGTATATAGAAGTAGCATTTGTATATCTTATGTTCTGTAGCGTTTTATCAGCAGTTCAGCATAGGATAGAAAAAAGACTAGAAAGATATGTGACAAAGTAATGCAGGAGGAAATTTTATGATAGATATAAAAGGTTTGCGAAAGAGCTTTGGAAGCAATGAAATTTTAAAGGGTATAGACTTACAAGTTAATAAAGGAGAGACAGCTGTTATTATTGGGCCATCAGGTTCAGGGAAAACAACCCTTCTAAGATGTATAAATCTATTAGAAACTCCAAATGACGGATTTATACAAATTGGAAAAAGTGAATTAGCTTTTAATGAAGGTAAAAGAATAACTAATAATGAAGTATTATCGCTTAGAAAGAGAACTGGGATGGTATTTCAGGGTTTTTATTTATTTCCTCATATGACAGTTATAGAAAACATAATGGAGGGACAAATAACAGTTTTAAAGCGTTCAAAAAAAGATGCTCGTGAAAAAGGTCTTATGCTTTTAGATAAAGTTGGACTTTTGGATAAGAAAGATCAGTATCCGCACGAACTATCAGGAGGTCAGCAACAAAGGGTAGCTATTGCCCGTGCTATGGCTATGGACCCTGAGGTTTTGCTATTTGATGAACCTACTTCTGCCCTAGATCCAGAGTTAGAAGCTGAGGTTCTAAAGGTAATGAAGGATCTTTCTAAAGAAGGAATGACAATGGTAGTAGTAACTCACAAAATGAGTTTTGCAAGAGATGCAGCTCATAAAATTGTATTTATGGATAACGGATCAGTTGTTGAGGTTGGTACACCTTCTCAAGTTTTTGAAAATGCAAGTAATGAACGTCTAAAGCAGTTCTTAAGCATGATAGATGATTAAATATAAAAATAATGAAGACCCGTAGGACTTATAAGATATAAGTCTTACGGGTCTTTTGATTTATATATTTATATTTTAATAAATCTATGGTACCATATGATGTGGATATTAAAGCACTATAACTAACAAATTGATTATTAAGGATGGTCTAAAATGAAACAAAAGACAAAAGGGTATATATTAGTAATAATAGCAGGAATTTTGTGGTCCACAATAGGATTATTCGGAAACAAATTGATGGCTGAGGGATTGATACCAGAGCAAGTAGCATTTATAAGATTATTTTTAGGTTTTTTTGTACTATTGATATATAGCATTATAAAAAATCCAAGAACTTTAATTATAAACAAAACTACATTTGTGTATTGTGTTATTATCGGAATTATATGTCAAGCTGGATTTAACATATTTTACTTTAATGCTGTGGATACTTTAGGGGTATCTGTAGCTGCAATTCTTCTTTATACATCACCAGTATTTTTAGCTCTATTTTCTAAAATAGTATATAAAGAAAGTTTAAATAAAAATAAGATTATTTCTTTGATTATTTGTTTGATAGGATCAGTATTGGCAGTTACAGGCGGTAATCTGGACTTATCTAATTTAAGTAGTTTAGGAATGATTTTAGGTATTTTATCAGCTATAACTTATGCAATTATGTCTATAATAAGTAAAAAAGCATTGAACGAGTGTAGTGGAACAACTGTATTATTATATGGATTTTTATTTGGAGCGATACTAATGATGCCATTAGCTAAACCTTTGGAACTAATAAATACAGCTAATGTTACTATTTTACCATATATACTAGGGTTAGGTGGTATATCTACAGCGGGAGCCTATATATGTTATGTCGAAGGAATAGGAAAAAATATAGATTTATCTATAGCTGGCATTTTAGCATCTGTTGAATTAATATTATCAGTAATTATAGGATGGGTATTATTAGGTGAGGATTTTTCTTTAATAAAATTATTAGGTGTAATCTTCATGATGATAGCAGCTTTAATAGCTGTTGTTATAAAGGAAACTGATACATGTGAAGACAGAGCTAGTTATGAAGATTTAGAATATGTTGTGGGTATCGATTAAGAGCCATAACATACAGAAGACATTTACTAGTGTTTAAATTTATAATTAATATTTTAATAATGAAGATCCATAGAACTGTTTAGATACAAGGGCTATGGATTTTTTTGATTTATAGATTTATCTTCTTATAAATCTATGTTAGCATATAATGAGAATATAGATTTATAAGAAGATAAGTAATTTACATAAATAATATAATATTGGTTATCAAGGATGGTATAAAATGAAAGAAAAAATGAAGGGATATATATTAGTAATAATAGCAGGTATTTTGTGGTCTACAACAGGATTATTTGGAAATAAATTGATGGCAGAAGGGTTAATACCAGAGCAAGTAGCATTTATAAGGTTATTCTTTGGATTTTTGGTATTGTTGATATATAGTATTATAAAAAATCCTAATATTTTAAATATGAACAAAAATATATTTATTTATTGCGTTATGATTGGGATTATATCTCAAGCCGGATTTAACTTATTCTATTTTAAGGCTATGGAAAGTTTAGGGGTATCTGTAGCTGCAATTCTACTTTATACGTCTCCAATATTTTTAGCAATACTTTCTAAAATAGTATATAAAGAACATTTGAATAAAGCTAAGATTATTTCTTTAGTTATTTGTTTTGTAGGATCGACATTGGCAGTTACAGGAGGTAGCCTAGCACTATCTAACTTAAGCGGTATAGGAATAATTTTAGGAATTTTATCAGCTATAACTTATGCACTTATGTCTATAGTAAGTAAAAAAGCATTAAATGAGTGCAATGCAACAACTATAGTACTATATGGTTTTTTATTTGGATCAATAATACTGATGCCATTAGCAAAACCTATGGAGATAGTATATAATGCTAACTTTAACATTTTACCTTATATGCTAGGCCTAGGCAGTATATCTGCAGCAGGTGCTTATATATGTTATGTTGAAGGAATAGGAAAAAACATAGACTTATCAATAGCAGGTATTTTAGCATCTGGTGAACTAATAGGTTCAGTAATTATTGGCTGGATAATATTAGGTGAGGAGTTTTCCTTAATAAAATTATTAGGTTTAACATTGATGATTGTAGCTGCTTTAATAGCTATTAGAAAGCAAACTGATACAGAGAAAGAAATTTATGGTGATTTAGAATATGTAACTGACATCGATAGAAATGAACAAGACACTGAAAAATAGATGATAAATACTAAAAAGAGGACTCATACGAGTCCTCTTTTTCAACTTTTTTCACTGTTGTATCCCAAATAATATACCTCTAGTTTTTGACCATTCCAAATAATTTTATCAACAATTTGATTTAAATATTTTTTCTTTTCTTCAAAAGTTAGATTATCTATATTAGAAGAAAAATCATTTAACAAATTTATATATGAATCAATATTAATTTTTTCAAGTAATATTGATTCTTTATTATCATCAGCTTTTTTTAGTTCTTCTTTTGCTTTATTTATCTTTTTATCTAATTCTTCAATTTTAGCTATGATATACTTAGAAGCAACAGAGTCATTATTTTGAGATAACTGAAACATTAAATTAGAAATTGATTTTTCATATTCGGTTAGCTTTTTTGAAAGAGTAGTTTTTTTAGTTTGATAATTTTCAGAAGGTTTTTCAATATAGTGCTTATTATTATTATTTAGCTTAGTATATATGTTTTTTTTTCTTAACTCTATACATTTTAGTTCATCAATTACTGACTTATCTGCTAAAAATCCGTTTAAATTATTAATATCACATCTAGCGCCCCTAGAACGCTCTTTCATTAGGCACCTATAGTAATAATGAGTTCCAGTTGACTTTTTATATACATTTACTCTCATTTTAGAACCACATTTACTACATCTAAGTAGAGGAGTTATCAAACCTATTTTACCTGTGTCTTGTCTAGGTGCTTTTTCATAGTTTTCTTCTATTATATTTTGAACTTGTATCCATTCTTTAGATGGAACAATACCTTTATGCTTAGCTATAGAAACAATCCATTGATGTTTATTTCTGCGTTTTATTTTAGTTTTATTGCTCTCATCATGTTTGTTATAAACCATAATTCCATGGCTCCCGTCAAATTCATCTTTAGATGATGATATATCACACTTATTTTCTTTAAGATATCCATATAAAAGATTATCGGCTATAGAATATACAGGATTTGTAAGTATTATCCTTAAGGCACTTTTATCAAAGTTTTTATTATTTTTAGTTAATACTTTATTTTCTAAAGTCCAACTCTCAAGTTTAGTTAGTGACCTAAATTCAATATATTTTTCATATAAAATTTTTACTAAATCTAGTTCTTCTTTAATAGGGGATAATTTAAACATTTTCTTTTTATTCATTTCATGGTCATAGTAGGTTATTGGCTCGCTTTTAAATCCTGTAGGTGTTTGACCTCCAAGCCATCTTCCTGATCTAGCTAGTTGATACATATTATCTTTGATTCTCTCTGCAATAGTTTCTCTTTCTAGTTGAGCAAAAACTGACGATATATACATCATAGCCCTTCCCATTGGGGTAGAAGTGTCAAATTGCTCACGAACAGATATAAAGGAGATATTATTAGATTCAAGTGTATTAATTATACTAGAAAAATCAGATATATTTCTGCTTATACGATCAAGTCTATAGCATATTAATACATTAAATTTCTTTTGTTTAGCATCCTTTAACATTTGTTGAAACTTAGGTCTATTAGAATTTCCTCCCGAATATCCTTCATCTTCATAAATAACAAATGTAGAATTAGGAAATTGGTTGTTACAATATTTTTTACATAGTTCTATTTGATTTTGTACAGATTCGCCATTGTCAGTGAATTTTGATTTGCGTGAATAGATAGCAATGTTTTTCAGATAAATCACCTCATTTAATATAGAAACTAGTAAGAATTAGCTATATTAAATGAGATATTATTGTAAAGGTAATATTATGATTATTTTTATGAAAATTTAATGTTATGTTCTAAATTCAATAAAAATGCATAGTACAAGATAGAATTTTCATACTTTTTAAAATAGGGGAGTGATAGTTATGAAAGAGAATATTGAGGTTGTTTTAAAGATTCCAGATAATGAACTAATGATTCAAGAGTTAATGGAACAAGCTTTAATACAAATCATCATAGATAGAATAAATACATTTCCCGAAGAACAAAAAGAATATATTTATGATGAACTACTAGATAAATTGAGAGATGATCGCTAGGATTGTAGGACTGATTAGATATCAGTCTTATTATTAATTTGTTGTACAAACCTACTTTTAACCTTAGGGTTTATACTAATATTGTTTAATGTTATAATATTTATTGTGCAAAAAGCAAATATTATATAAGGTTAATATTAAATTTATATATATTTTAATGAACACTTAGGGGGTTATTATGAAAAACAATATAGATGTATCCAATGATGAACTTACAGGACAACTAAAATATTTAAAACTATTATCTAAACAATATCCAACTATAGCCAAAGCGGCAACGGAGATTATAAATTTAGAAGCAATACAGAACTTGCCAAAAGGTACAGAACATTTTTTAACAGATATACATGGAGAGCATGAACCTTTTGTACATGTCCTTAGAAATGGTTCAGGTGTTGTTAAAAGAAAAATAGAAGAAGTTTTTGAGAACTCACTTAGAGATAGTGAAAAAAAGAGTTTAGCTACTCTTGTATATTATCCAGAGCAAAAACTAGAGATCGTACTAAAAGAAGAAGAAAATATTAATGAGTGGTATAGAATTAATTTGTATAGACTTATAGAACTTTGTAGACATTCATCTTCTAAATACACAAGGTCAAAAGTTAGAAAGTTACTCCCTAATGACTTTGGATATATAATAGAAGAACTAATGCATGAAGATTTTAGTAGAGAACATAAGCATGAATACTATGAAAGAATAATAAGTACTATAATAGAAATCAATAGATCAAAAGAATTTATAATAGCTTTATCAAAACTTATTCAAAGGCTAGTAGTGGACAGATTGCACATATTAGGTGATATATATGATAGAGGACCAAGACCAGATATAATTATGGATACGCTTATGGATTATCACTCTGTTGATATACAATGGGGAAATCATGATATACTTTGGATGGGGGCTGCAGCAGGAGAGAAAATATGTTTGGCTAATGCCTTAAGGATATCTGCTAGATATGCAAACTTAGATATAGTAGAAGATATATATGGAATAAATTTACTACCTCTTGCTACATTTGCATTAAAAGTATATAAAGATGACCCTTGTGAAGCTTTTATGCCAAAAATATCAAATCAAGATGTTAGTAATACAGAAATATCATTAATTGCTAAGATGCATAAAGCTATATCTATAATACAATTTAAGCTTGAAAGTGAAACAATAAAAAGAAGACCTGAATTTAATATGAATCATCGAATTTTATTAAGCAATATTAACTATGATGAGGGAACTATATCACTTAAAGGAAAAGAATATAAGTTAAAAGATACAAAATTCCCAACTATAGACCCTAACAATCCGTGTAAATTAAGTGAAGAGGAAAGTATTTTAATAGAAAAATTGGCATCATCATTTATAAATAGTGAGAAGTTACAAAAACACGTTGCGTTTTTATTCTCAAAAGGAAGCATACACTTGAAATTTAATTCAAATTTATTATTCCATGGGTGTATTCCATTAAATGAAGATGGATCTTTTATGAGTATGGAAATTCACGGAAAAAAATATAGCGGCAAAACTCTACTAGAAAAATTTGATACTTTAGCTAGAGAAGGTTATTTTTATAAGGAAAATACACCACAAAAAACTTATGGAATGGATATTATGTGGTATTTATGGACAGGGTCAGCATCGCCGTTGTTTGGTAAAGATGACATGACTACTTTCGAAAGATATTTTATAGAAGAAAAAGAAACTCATAAAGAAAACAAAAATCCATACTTTAAATTGAGAGATGACGAAAAAATGTGTGATATGATATTTAAGGAATTTGACCTTAATCCAAGTGAATCACATATAATAAATGGTCATGTGCCGGTAGAAAGTAAAAAAGGTGAAAGCCCAATAAAAGCTAATGGAAAACTATTAGTAATAGATGGTGGATTTTCAAGGGCCTATCAAAAGCAAACTGGAATAGCAGGGTATACCCTTATATATAATTCATTTAGTCTTCAGTTAGTATCTCATCAACCTTTTGCATCTGCTGACGAAGCCATAGTAGAGGAAAGTGATATTTTTTCTACTACCGTAGTTGTAGAGCATCAGCAAAAAAGAAGACGTGTAAGAGATACTGATATAGGAATTGATATCCAAAATCAAATAGATGATTTAAAATTATTACTTTTAGCATATAGAAAAGGTTTAATTAAAGAAATATAGGCAATTTAAAATAAAAACAAAAAGACCTATAGACTGAAAATTTATCAGTTTATAGGTCTTTTATTATATTAATATAGATTTTTTTCTTTATATTTGTTTAAGATATTTGCTATACTAGCAGAACCCTTAATTTTTTCTAGTTTAGAATTATTTAAACTATCTACTTTATATATATCTTTAACTTCGTTATTGTTATCAGTTACAATAAAAACTTCATCTCCATACCACATTTGACCTGAATATGTAGCTGTAACTATACCAAGCTTCTCGTTATATGTTTCCGGCAATAATACGGGGTCAAAATCTAATTCCATACCTAAAGCTTCAATATCGTATTTTTCTAGGTCTATGCCTGTTAACTCAAGCTCATTAAGATTAGATTGAACTCTTTGAAGTTCATTATATTCATCTACTATACTTACTGAAGAATTAGCTCTATTTATTTGATTTTTAAATAAATTTATAGTAGCTTCATCTTCAATCAGTTCATAGTGAATAGTAAAATAATCGTCTATATCTAGTTTATATAAGTTATTATCAACTATCATAACTTCAGTTCCGGAAATATTTAATGGACTAAATAATAGTTGTTCATTTTCCTTTGTAACTATCTTAGATGGATTTATTCTATCGCATATATATACTTTAGAACCACTAAAAACATCTACCGGAGATACGAAATCGCCTTCGCCATTAAAGTTAATATAACCACTTATTCTTAGTTTTTCTAATATATTATCTACTTCAACAACTTTTAATTCTTTATTGGTATCAATATGTCTATTTTCAGTTAATCTATCACTAATTTTAACTTTATATACTACGTCATCTATAGTTTTCTCACTTATATTTGAATCTTTTACCTCTGAAAGCTTAATTAAGTTATTAGTTTTATTAGAAACAGGCATATCTTCAACTTTGAAAGTTTCTATAAATTTATTATCTTCATAAGTTAATGCTGTTACTGAATTAACTCCAGCTAACACAGCGCCTGAGGCTATTGTAAAAATGATTCCATTTTTGATTAGGGCTTTCTTTCTTCTTTTATTTTCTCTTCTCTTTCTTGCAACTCTTGACAAGTTTATTCCTCCTAGTTGTAGTTAACATATTTAGTAAAAAATGTAATAATTTGTATATTTATGTAATTAATACGTTATCAAATTTCTAAATTCAGGGGGTCTTTTAAAATTTTTTTTATAAAAAGCATAAAGACTTATGTATAACATATTACTTTTAGGTTGTTAATTATCTATCAATTGACATTGACAAAACATTATCTTCCAAGAATAAACATTAAAATATACATAATAAAGTAGACAACTTAATATACTTAATTAAATAAAAAATTCAATAAATTGTTATTGCTTATAGTATGAGCAATAAATAATAAAATTTATACGACATATACTCGATTATAAAAAAGCTTGAAAAAGGGGGAAAATTATTTCAATGGGGAAATTATCGTTTAAAGAAGCATTACAAGATCCAAATATAATGTCAGTGACTTGGGAATTAGTACCTGGTAGAGGTTCACATGAAGAAGCTCAAGATAGTGTAGCAAAATTTGCTGAATTAGCTGCCAATGACCCAAGAATTCATTCAATTACTCTAACGGACAACCCAAGTGGAAAACCTGCAATACTGCCTTACCCTTTAGCTCTTGAGGCAAAAGAGTTAGGGATTGAAACTCTTATACATTTTACTTGCAAAGATAAAAACAGAAATGACATAGAAAGTGAGTTACATGCTCTTTCTAGATTAGGTCTTTCTAATTTATTGGTTATGACAGGAGATTATACTACAGAAGGTTTTGCTGGTAGACCGCAACCTGTATTTGACCTTGATGCAGTTCAAACTCTTAGATTTATTGATAAAATGAATGACGGACTTAGTGTACCAGTTCGTAAAGGGTCTAAGAAACTTAAAAATACTGATTTCTTTGTTGGAGGTGTAGTATCACCTTTTAAATCACAGGAATCAGAAGTAATGGCACAATATTATAAGCTTCATAAAAAAGTAGAAAATGGAGCACAGTTTATCATAACTCAATTAGGATATGATGCCAGAAAGTTTGATGAAGTAAGAAGATTCATGGATATTAACAATTTAAATGTACCTTTGGTGGGGAATATATTTGTATTATCATTGCCAGTAGCAAAGATGATGAATAAAAATTTAATTCCTGGTTGTGTAGTTACTGATTGGTTGGTAGATACTCTAGAAGTTGAAAAAAGTATAGGAAATGCAAAAGAACAACAACTTTTAAGATCTGCAAAGTTATATGCTGTGTTAAAAGGATTAAAATATAATGGAGTTACAATAGCTGGCCATGGAATTGGTTATGAAGATGTGAAGTTTATAATTGAAAAGGGAGAAGAATTAAGTTCTAACTGGTTAGAGTTAGTATCAGAGTTCAACTATCCTCAGGAAAATGGATTTTATTACTTTGAAAAAGATGAAGCAACTGGATTAAATACGAATCAACCTGTAGATACAAGTAAAACCAAGACTGGCAAGACTACAGTTATGGATAATATGTTTGGAATGGTTCATAAAATGGTATTTAGCGAAGGGGCTGTATTTTATCCTCTAGTAAAATCAGCGGCTCAAAAAATTGATAATTCAGCTTTAGAAAAACCATTTACTAAATTTGAGTACTTAACAAAGACTATAACAAATGAATGTCGATTCTGTGGAGACTGTGTTATGCATGAATTGAGTTTCCAATGTCCTATGTCTCAATGTGCAAAGCATCAGAGAAATGGTGCATGTGGTGGCAGCCGTGATGGATGGTGTGAAGTTTATCCAGGAGAGAAAAAGTGCATCTATGTAAATATGTACGATAAGTTTAAAGCTGCTGGGAAAGAAAAAACAATGAAGGAAGGATATGTTCCACCTGTAAACTGGGACTTATATAGAACATCATCATGGTTAAATTTCTTTAATAAAAGAGATTACAACTATAGAAAAGATCAAGATTAAAAAACTATAAATCAAGTCCTCTTAGGAGGGCTTTTTATTGTTGCCATTTAGGGAATATACCTTCTGATATATCATGAGTAACCATAATTGTAGTTTTATTCTCGTTCTTTATTATTTTATAAATATCATCACTAACCAAAAGTCTTGTTTGATAATCAAGAGCTGAAAATGGCTCATCTAAAAGTAATATATCAGGATCAACTGCCAATGTTCTAATAAGAGCAACTCTCTGTCTCATACCACCTGAAAGTTCTTTAGGGTATCTATTTCTAAACTCCCAAAGATCGTACATTTTCAAAAGTTCTTCTATTCGCTCTAATGATTCTTTTGTAAGTTTTTTTTGAATTTCAAGACCTATTTTTATATTGTCTATAATAGTTCTCCATTCAAGTAAATGGTCTCTTTGAAACATGTAGCCTATTTTACCGTTTACAGCAACATCACCTTTTGTAGGTTTTAAAAGGTTGGTTAAAATATTTAATATTGTAGATTTACCGCAACCAGAGGGCCCTACCAATGTTAATATTTCACCTTCATTTAAAGTAAAACTAATGTCTCTTAAAACCTCAAGTTCTCCTTCCATAGTATAAAAATTCATATAAATATTTTTTACTTCTACTATAGGATTCAAGAAATCACCTCCAGAAGATAAAAGAATGTCCTATGATTTTATAATATTAATTAAGTCAGATTTTGTTACTATTTATATGTTTTTTAAATCATCGTCTTTGGCTTTGCTATTACCCATGGTTGTAAAGATTGTTGTTTAGGTAAAATATCTGTATCAAACCACATGTAGAAAAATCTATGTGCAGAAAAAATATAGTATCCATCTTGTACATGGTCAGTTGTATCATACCCTATTATAACGTGCCAGTGGGCTCCCCAATCAATCCATTCTATTATACAAAGAATATTAAAATAGCAAAGCTTTACAATTTATGGTAAAAAATAGTTGATTATATCAATATACTGAGGGTATAATAATAAACAGGCAAAAATTTATAAAAAGGGGATGTATATTATGAAAATAACAGTAGATCAAAGTGCTATAGACGCTTTAAAAGAAATTTTAAAAGAACATGTAGATAAGTCAAATAATATAAGAGTACATTTCGCTGGTGTTGGTTGTGGTGGCCCATCATTTGGTCTTGCTTTAGATGATCAAAAAGAAGCTGATTTAGTTTATGAAGTTGAAGGTCTTAAGTTTATAATGGATAAAAATGAATATGATCAATATGGAGATATAGTAATACAAGATACTGGATATGGATTTAGAGTAGCTCCAGAGAATATGGATACTTCTGAAAGTGGTTGTAGTGGTTGTTCAGGCGGATGCAATTAATACATATAGAAGGCTCTGGTTTTTTACCAGAGTTTTTTATTTATAGAAACTTTTGTAATGAAAGAAGAAGATACATTGAGGGCAGAATAATAATTAAATAAATCTTAAACAAGAAAGGATGAATATTATGAAAGTAACATTAGATAAAAGTGCTATAAGTACTTTAAAAGATATTTTAAAAGACAATGCAGATAAACCAAATAATATAAGAGTACATTTCGCAGGTGTTGGTTGAGGCGGCCCATCATTTGGTCTTGCTCTGGACGAGCAAAAAGAAAGTGATTTAGATTTTGAAGTTGAAGGTCTTAAATTTGTAATGGACAAAAATGAACATAATCAATATGGAGATATAGTAATACAAGATACTGGATATGGATTTAGAGTAGCCCCAGAAAATATGGATGATTCATCTGGTGGTTGTGGAGGCTGTTCAGGAGGATGTTAATAATAAAAAGCTCTGGTTTTTACCAGAGCTTTTTAAATTGAATAAACTTTTTTAAAAAACTATGGTAATATATATTGGTGGTATAAAAGAATTATATATTAAGGAGTAGACAATGAGAAGAAGAAAGAAAAAGGGAGCAGACGAAAAGTTATTAAGTTATATAAATTATATTATAAAAGATGAAGCAACTGAATTAAAAGGAAAATGGAATGATATATTTGAAAATAATAATCCCATACATTTAGAATTAGGAACTGGTAGAGGGAAATTTGTTACCACTTTGGCAAAATTAAATCCAAATATTAATTATATAGGAATAGAAATGAAAGAAGAAGTTTTACTAAAAGCTGTAGAAAAGGCATGTGAAAATGAATTAAATAACATTAAGTTTGTATGGGGAGATGTAAATAAAATATTAGAGTATTTTGATGAAAATGAAATATCTAGTATATATATAAACTTCTGCGACCCATGGCCAAAGAAAAGATGGGATAAAAGAAGACTTACTCATAGAGGTTTTATAGATAAGTATAAAATAATATTAGATGAAAATGGACAAATAAATTTCAAAACTGATAATGAAAAGTTATTTGAATTTAGTTTAAATGAATTTGCAGAGTCAAATTTAAACTTAAGAAATATAACTCTAGATTTAGCAAATAGCGAATTTGAAGGAAATATAACTACAGAATATGAAGAAAAATTTATGTTACAAGGTATGAAGATATATAGATGTGAGGGAAAAAAAGGAAGATAAGGAATAATAAGTATATCGAAAAATGTTTTAAATGGAATAATTGTACAAAATTTAATAATAATAAATAAAAAAAGAATATAGATATGTCTATATTCTTTTTTATTTGACGAATGCTTTGCAGTAATAATTGAAGGTAAAATACTTTATTTAATAGAAAGTATTACTAATGTTTTTGTTTAATTATTTTTTGTTTTGTTTTTAGTGTAGGAGGGGTAATAATGAAGTTAATACGAAAGATAACAGTAGGGTTATTATTTAGTGCAGTTATATGTAGTAATATTACATATTTATACGCACAACTACCTTATAAGTTAGTAGAAAATCAATTTAGTATGTATAGTATTAGTAATAATGAATATTTACAATTGCAAAGTTTAATAAAAGAAGTTGAAGGTTACTTAGCTAATCCAATACTTCAAAGAATGACATCTGATAAACTTATAAATAAGATAGAAGAAGCCAAAAATTTAACTGATAAATCATCCAAATCAGAAATTACTAAATCTACAAGCGATTTAAGTTATGTTATAGACCAAATTGTCAATTTAAAACAAAAACAAATACCTAGTAGAGTATTAGAAGAAGTAATTCCAGATAAAAATTTAAGAAAAGTAATAAAAAATCATTTAGAAAACCAACATATAACATTGAATATCTTAGAAAATATAAATGGTGAGCTTTATGCATCCTATGAAGATATATATAGTATAGAAGGTATAGACATTTTAAAAAATATCGAATCTATTGTATTGTGGAAAAATAACTTAACTAGCATACCACAGTCTATATTGAGTTTAAAAAAATTAAAACATATAGATTTAAAAAATAATTATATTGTAAATGGCGAGGTAATAGATAAATTAGAAAGTAATAAAGTAAATGTAGAAAAAGATCTTAACTTTATTAAAGGCAAACCTAATCAATATACTATAAAATCTAAAGAAGATATTATAGTTGTTAATAAAGGAGATAATATTGACTTAATAAAATATATATACAAAGATGTACCAGAATATAGCAAACCTTGGGAAGTTACAAATGAAATAAATATAAATAAATTTGAAGCAAATGCAGAAAATATAAATATAGTAAATGTTAATGATATGACTATTATGGGTATAAGTAAAGGAAATACTAAAATTCATATTAAAATTAAGGAAATAAATAGTCCTGTTTTAATAACACTTACTGTAAAAGTTAAATAGATATAAAAATTCATTATGATTTAATCTTCTTTAATGTAAATTTTTACATTTATTTGTAACCAATGTTACATACTATAAGTAAAAAGCTATGTATAATATAATCATAATAAGAAAGAGGAGGAAGCAAATATGAGTTTGTTTTTAGCACCTATACACAGTTGGTTATTTAATAAAATAAGATTATACGAGGAATTAGAGCAAAACGTAATAAAATCTCATTTAGAAATTTTCGGAGAAGATGTTAATAACATAGTAAATGAGGGTATAAATAAATATGGAGATTTTCTTGAAGAAAAACCATTAGAAGATATGATAGATTTAACTAATATACATGGATGGCTTCAAGGAAGAATACAAGCAGAAGAATCAAGAAGCGCTTATGTATTTGGCAAGTTACATGAAAAGTATGGTCAACAAAGTAAAGAAATAACTATAAAAGAATCTGAAAAACAAGCAGCTGAGTGTGCAAATAATGAATCTGGACTTGAAAGTGCAGAAGATGTTTATGCAACATTAAACAACTATATATTAGAAGGTATGCCATGTGATAGAGTAAATACAGTGACAGAGAAAGATGATAATCATCTAGTATATGTACAAGGGTCATGTATACACAGACCAAACTATGAATTAGGTCAAGGTAATTTAGAGTATATGTATGATCTTAGAGATGCATGGGTTAAGTCTTTTATTGAAAACTTATCACCTAAATATACTTATAATATAAAAAGAGAAGGCGAACAAGCAGTTCATACTATAACAAAGGCGTAGAAAGGAAGTGAAGTCCCATGGCTCTTTATGGTAACTTACAACAGATAAGAAATGGAAAAAGAACTTACTCTATAACTCCCCATATACCAGGAGGCTTCACAAATCCTCAAACTCTTAAAAAAATAGCGGAAGTATCTGAAAAGTATAAAGGGATTATAAAACTAACATCAGGCCAAAGAATAATGATAACAAATCTAAAAGAAGAAGATTTACCAAGTATTTGGGAAGAATTAGGTATGGAACCAGCAGTTAAAAATCAATTTTCAGTAAAAAATGTTGAAATGTGCCCTGCTGGATTTTGTAAAAGAGCTAGACATAATACTATAGGAATTGGAATGAAAATAAGTAAAAACTTTCATGGCAAGGAAGTTCCTAATAGAACAAAAATAGGTGTTGCAGGTTGTAGAAATGCTTGTACCAGTGTTTACTCAAAAGATATTGGCGTTGTAGCAGACTTTAATGGAAAACTTATAGTTACTGCAGGAGGATCTGCAGGTTTTTATCAAAGAACATCAGATATAATAGCTCAAAATCTAGATGAAAATCAAGCATTTGATTTGGTTCAATCTATATTAGAATATTATAAGGAAAACGCAGAAATGGGAGAAAAACTTGGTGATTTCATAGATAGAATTGGAATAGACATATTTAGAGAAGATGTATCTAAAAAATCAAATTTAATTTAGGAGGTAGTTATTATGAAAATAACTAAAGATAGTGTAATAGGGGAAGTTTTAAGAATAAATCCAGGTGCTGCACCTATATTAATGTCATTTGGTATGGGATGCCTAGGATGCCCATCATCTCAAATGGAAACACTAGAACAAGCTGCAGCTATACATGGTATAAACTTAGATGAATTATTAGCTAAATTAAATAAAGGGTTAGAATAATATTTAGCTCAAAGCCGTTAAGAATATCTTAATGGCTTTATTTTTGTATACATAGAATTAAAGACTTATCACTCTCATAATATATATTAAGTTGATAGCATTAACCGAGGGAGTGAGATCATGAATAGTAAATATATAAGAGTATTTGGTTTATTATTAATTTCTTCAGCTATTATTCTTATGGATATAGTGTGGTTTTCTCCTGCACTAGGAGCCTTAGGAGTAGTATGTATTTTTTATAGCCCAGAGCATTATCAACTTAGTACATACGAAAAGGATGTATGCATAAATATAGATTATTTAAATAAATTGGTTGATGTTAAGATAGCTCAACCCCTAGGTTCAATAGATCCTGAATATGGATACATTTATCCTATAAACTATGGGTATATTAAGAACACTATGGCTGGAAATAATGAAAAATTAGATGCATATATATTAGGAGAATTTAATCCTATTGAAAATCACAAGGGAAGGGTAATTGCAATAATAAAAAGAACAACGAGCAACGATGAAAAGTTAATTGTATGTAATAAAGATAAAAAATATACAAAAGAGCAAATTAAAGCATTAGTTGAATTCAGAGAAAGAGATTTTGATTACACTATAATAAAATAGTAAAGACAAAATATATCACAAGAAAAAATTGCCCAAAGTAGGTGTGTATATGTTTTTCATAGGAATATTTGGGGTAGATAATAAAGTAGAGAAAATAAGAGATATACTAGAGACTAATTGCAATCATTGCAATAAACACTCATTAAGTTTGTTGAAAACCTATAATAGATTTCATTTCTTTTTCATACCATTATTTAAGTGGAAAATAAAATATTACATTAAATGTAATGATTGTGATTCCGTATATGAAATATCAAATGAAAAAGGAGAAAAGATAGAAAAAGAAGGCTACAATTTAAGTTACTGGGATATAAAAAATGCTCATGAAGTTTACGTAAATGAAAATACCGTGTGTAGTGAATGTAACAATATTGTAGATAATAAATATAAATATTGTCCTAATTGCGGTAATAAGATTAATAGATAAAAATGGAGCCTTTAGACTCCATTTTTTTTTACATTATATAAAGAAGGAAATAGTATAAACAAAGAAAGTATACATAAAGATATATGAATAAATTGCATAGCTGCACTATTTGGATTGTCAGGAAGTACAACCAGTGTTATTGCTATTAAAAACAAAAGTGATGTTGTAGCTACAGTTGTATCTGATTTAAATATCATTGCGTTGCCAATCCAAATTAGTGATGTTAAAAAAAATAAACATTCAAATATAAATTTAATATTATGTAACATGTTAAATGCTCCCATTCTTTCAGTGGATTTAATTTTATTATTTCCAAATATATCATAATTAATGTATTTGTTAGTATTTGTCATTTATTTTCTGTAATTGCGATAATTATATCAAGGGTTTAACTATTATTTTATAGAAATATATAATAAAGTATAAACAACATGGGCATTGACAATAATATAACAAATAAACGATGTAAAGGAGTTGTGCCATGGAAAATATTATATCTAAAAAAGATGAAGATATAAGGTATTTGCTATATGAAGAGTATATACAAAAAAAACAAGAACAACAAGAAGAAAATTTAGAAAATAGTTCTTACAAGGTTGACCAAACCATATATCAAAGTATATTTGATAAAAAATACAAATAAATTTAAACTATTCATAATATAAGGAGGTAGTATTTTAATCTCTTATATTTTTGACAAAATTTAGTTTACAGAAAATTTAAAAAACATATGGATAAACATCGATATAAATATTATAATATATATATGAAAACGATTACAAAGGAGCGATTCATATGTGTAAAGTAAGTTCACAAATAAACAACGATTACTCTAATAAATTATCACATGAATATATAATATTATCAAAAATATACAAAGCTCTAGATTGTAACGATTACAAAACAGCAAATAGCCTAACTGAAACTCTAATAGAGATTCAATACAAAAAAGGAGATATAGAAAAAGCTAATATATTGTCTAAAGCTATATATAATATATAAAAGTAGTTGCTAAAGTTTAGCAACTACTTTTGTTTTTAAAGAATTTAAATATTTTTTTATGAATATTATATTAAATATAGTTATTAATATTTAAATTTAAAATATCTATTATATAAGGGGGGAGTATAATGGATAAGAATTTTTTTAGGAATTATTTACAGATATTAGGGGGATCATTTTGTCTTTTGGCTATTTGCTTTGGTTATGCATCGGGGTTTATGTTAGTAGGAATACAAAAAATAATTGATAATTTTCAATATATAGGTATAACAGGAACATTAGCAAGCTATACTTTGATACCTTTATGTATAACACTTATTATATTAGGTATAGTAAATAAAGAAAAAATGTCTAATATAAATAAGATAGTATGTATTGCTACTATTATAGTCGGTTTTATGGGAACTCATTTTTATTTTATAATACCTTCTGTTATTATTATATATGTACTATACCTTAATAATGAAATAGAAAAGGTTCAATGTAATGATAATACTGGTGAAATAGAAGATACAATACAACATAAAATACCAGTAAAAGATAAAACTTTAAACACTAAGGTAGAAATGGCAAAAGAACTTTTAGAAAAGAATTTTAGTAAGACATTTATATCTGAAGTAACAGGACTTACATTAAAGGAGATAAATTTAATAGAAGAGTTAAATAAAAGAGACTAATTAATATTAATTAGTCTCTTTTATTTAACTCTTGTTTTAGACGAATAACTTCGCTGTCAGTAGAAAACACCTTAGTAGCTATAACATTAGTACTTAAAACTAAGTTATCTATACCATTTACAAACTCCTTTACATTACTTTGATCTAAAGCTTTGACTTCAAATTTTATATTTCTAAGTTCGGACTTTACTTCATTAAGATTTGTATTTACACTTTCTAGCTCAGAATGTATTTTTTCTAATAGTTCTAATAATTTTTCATCCATAATATACGACCTTTCTCATTAGTGTTTTTATAAATTATAACATATCAACAATTTATTTACTATTTGTTATTACTTACAGAAATTTAATATAGCAAGTGCTGCTTGAAGGCGAATTTTTTCACTATCAGATTTAAGTGCATTTTTTACTACTTTTAATGCTTCATTTTTTAGATACTCTCTTTCTTCTATTAAAGCAGGTGATCCTATTAATGGACCAAGCTCGGAGGTATCAAATGGATGAGAGAACTTAGTTATAGGGTTTCTGCTTTTTAATAAGTCCTGTACATAGTTATTTAGTTTATCTTTTTCTATTTTTTTCACCCAATAAACAGGTCTCATATGACATGTTCCAATTACCTCGGTTTCGTATATATATTCATAACCACCAAGTATTCCTATATGAGCCCAATCATCTTCAACTATTAGAACTACGTCACCTTTTTTTATGGTATTTACAAATAAGTTTACAATACGGGTATGGTATCGTAGCTGACTATCTATATATCCGTAATTACTTTCTAAGTTGTATTGTATTTCTTGTTTATCTTTATTAGTTAAATCTCCAATATTTGAATATCCTATACATATAAACGATTTTTCAATAAAATCTTGTACCATTTCAATTCCATTTGGTTTAGTTTTTATATGGAATATATTCATTAATTGTGCCCCCTTAGTTATTGTTTATATATATTATGAAAATATATGGCCAAGGGTTAACTTCTAATTTATTACAAAAAAAGTTCCTATAAATAATAACAACACACCGATAATTTTATACAAATGCAAAGCTTGTTCTTTTAATACAAATACATCTACAATAAGGCCAAGGGTCATTTGAAATACTATTGTCAAAATTAAGGTGTTTGATACTCCTAGGCTTGGAATAGCCTTTATAGTAAAATATATAATCAATGCTCCAAATATCCCACTAAAAAGAAATATAGGGTTTATATGTACAAGCTTTCCCAATGATTTCATATTTCCACTAAAAATTGCAGCAAATAAAAAAAATAAAGCCCCTGTAGCTAAGGTAAAAAAGGTTGCTAAAGTAGGTGTAGTATGGCGACCTAATTCTCCGTTTGTAAATGCTTCTAGTGCTGTGCATATCCCTGCTAGTGCGGCATAGACAATAGGGATTATCTTACTCATAAGTACCTCCTTAAAATGATCATAATTAGAACATATTTAATTTTACGTTAGACACTATATATATATGACTGATGACGTATTTAGTATTTTTGAAATTTTACAAAAATAATATTGAATGCAAGATACTTTAACCTTATAATATAATAATATACAAAGATATATAAAACTACATGACCGGGGGACGATGCTTAGGATGAAGGACAAAATAATTAGTTTTTGTGAAGTATTAAACGATATAGGTGTTATAGATTCAGATGAGATGATGAAATCTATGTTAGGTGTAAAGAAGACTTATAAGTATATACATAAAAATAATACGAGTGTTAATGGTGAATACGATATTGAAGAAACTTTTAATATAATGAAAAAGTACATTGAACCAGAATTAGGATACTTTAAAGGTGATAAGAATTTATTTTATAACTTGTTTAAAATAGGACAGGACATAGACGTTATAGAATTTATTAATTATGTATATAAAAATAATAGAAACAAGATATTATTAACACCACACTCATTAATAAATTATATTTCAAATATTATAAATGATAAAAACTTTAAAAATATACTTATAACAGACGCTTATAAATCGCTTGAGCATATAGAAAGTCTTATTAGTGAAAATAAAGATAAAATGTTTACACTGACTTCACAACACTTTTTGGCATATCAGGTTTTAAAGTTAGAACTTGAAGACTATGAAAATGTAAATATAATTTATGCATCTATTTACGAAGATATGAAACTAAAGGACAAATATGATTTTATATTTGCAGTTCCTACATTTGGGCGAAAATTTGATAAAAATGAAAAAATAAGAACGTTTATTGCTAGAGAAGCTGACGGCATAGCTACTCAAAATTTATTGAATTATATAAGTGATAGTGGAACTCTATGTATAATACTTCCGGCTAAGTTTACATTTGCAGGAGACGAATATGAAAAATTAAGAAATTATATAATGGACAATTACAAAATTGAGTCTATACACTCTTTACCTGATGAAACATTTAAACCTAATTCAAGTATAAAAACATATTTAACTTGTATTTCAAATAAATCATTATTAAACACACATATTGGAGAATTAAGGTCAGATAATGGCAATCTTCAAGTTCACAATGAAAAATCTATGCCATATGAAGAATTTTTAAGTTATAATTCTTGGCAAATAGATATAATACTTGAGGAAAATGAAGAACTAGCTAAATTAAGAAAATTAGATTTACCTAAAGTTAAACTAAAAGAAGTAGCAGATGTTTTTAGAGGTAAGTCTATAATGAAAAAAGATATATCTTTAGGAAAGATATATGTTTTAAATATATCTAATATAGAAGATGGAGAAATAATCTTCAACAATATGGATACTATTGATGAGGAAGAAAGAAAAATAAAGAGATACGAACTTAAAGATGGGGATTTAGTTTTAACTTGTAGAGGAACGGTTAATAAAGTTGCTATATATAGAAAAATTGACGACAGAATAGTAATAGCTTCTGCCAATATAATAGTTATGAGATTTAGGAAACAAATATTAAGCGAGTGTGTTAAAATATTGTTAGAAAGTTCATTGGGCAAAATATTATTAAAGAGTTTTCAAAGAGGTACTAACGTAATGAATATAAACCCTAGTGACTTAGAAGAATTTATTGTGCCAGTGCCTTCTCTTAAAATACAAGAACAAGTAGCAGAAGAATACAATAATGAATACCTTTTATATAAACAATCAATAGATCAAGCAAAAAATAGGTGGATTAATAGTAAACAAAAAATTTATGAAAACTTATTTGATTAAAAATAGATAACACAGGTGTATATAAAATTTTTGATTATATGCACCTTTTTGTATTAATAAAGAGGTGATAATATGAATGAGTACAGCAATTTTATAGATATATTAAAAGCAAGACAACTTTCATACGAAGAAGAGTATACAAGGGAATTTATAAGAATAAAATTAACCAGTAAGTATATAAAAGATAATAATATTAAAATAGATGGTAAAATAAGTTTATTTAATATAATGAAAGAAGTTACTAATAGTAAATTAGGTTACTTCCCAGGGGATGATGACTTGTTTTACTTACTATTTAATATAGGAAAAAATATAACTTTAGTTGAATTTATTGAACAAAACTATTCCAATTTGAAAAAAGTAAAACCTATACTTCCAAGAGCATTAACTAAATATGCATATGAAAGTACAAGTAATGAAAATATAAAAAGTATATTAATAACTGATGTAGACAGGATAAATATAGAAGGGATAAAATACTTTGTTGAGAAAAATATCCATAAAAAAATAACCTTATTATCTGAAAATAATTTAGCGTGTGAATTTTTTAAGCTTTATCTAGAAAACTTTGAAAATATAGAAGTAATTTATTCGCCTTCATATGAAAATCTAGATATAAAAGAAAAGTATGACTTAATACTTTCTTCTCCACTATTTAATATTAGTAAATATGAAAGTTGTAAGGGACCTGAAGTGGTTGCTATTAAAAAATTATTAGAATATATAAATGATAATGGTCATATGAAAATAATTATACCAGCTAAGTTTACTTTTGCAGGAGATGAGTATTTAGATATAAGAAAATATATAATAAATAGTTATAATGTAGATTCTATATACACGCTTCCAGAAGAAACATATAAACCTTATGCAAGTATAAAAACTTATATTTTATCAATATCTAATATAAAAAAAGAATACCTACAAGTAGGAAAATTAGGAATAACAAATAATGAAGTAGTTTTAATTAAAGAAAAAGAAGTACCTACAAAAGTATTTAATAAATTTCCATATTGGAGAATAGATTTATATATTGAGGAAAGTATAAAAACATTTCTTGAATTAGACAATAAATTTGAGAGAATCAGAATAAAAGAAATTGCAGAAGTTTTTAGAGGCAAATCCATAATGAAAAATAATACAGAACATGGAAATGTATATGTTCTTAATATATCGGACATAGAAGATGGAGAAATAATATTTGACAATATGGAGACTATAAATGAGGAAGAAAGAAAAATAAAAAAATACGAACTTGAAGATGGAGATTTAGTTTTAACTTGCAGGGGAACTGTAAACAAGTTTGCTGTATATGAAAAAAAAGATGATAAAATAGTAATAGCTTCTGCAAATATAATAGTTGTTAGGTTCAAAAAATATATTTTAGGAGATTATGCTAAAATGATATTTGAAAGTCCTATAGGTATTGTTTTGATAAAAAGCTTACAAAGAGGAACAACTGTTATGAATATAAATCCAAGTGATATTGAGGAGTTACCTATGTATCTAGTTCCTATTGACGTTCAAAATAAATCTATAAGAGAGTATAAAGAACTACACCAAGAATACAAGGATGTTATTGATAAAGCTAAAACTAGATGGAGTAAATCAAAAAAACAGTTACGTAAAGATTTATTTAATATAAATTAAAAATAATATCTGTAAAAAAGAGGCGAAAGCCTCTTTTTTAAATTTCCAACTTCTAAACTTGAGCAAGGTCCCTGTTTTTTAGTGATGCTTAAGACATGAGCGTAGCGAATTTTTTATACACTTTAAATACATATATTTCATATTATAAAACAGATGTTACTATATGAAAATAAGGGGGATTCATGTGGATTATTCTAAATTTAATATAAATATGATAGATTTTATGAATGAAAATAAAGTTCAAAGCAAAACAAATTATGCATTAACAACATCTTTAAAAAGTAAATATACTTATGTATTTAAAAAAAATACCCAAACTGGTAGTTGGGAACTTCTTCATAAATGGATAAGTACAATAGGTAAACCTTCAACTCCTACAATAACGGGAGAATATGCAGTTGACAACAAGATACCTAAGTTTGGTATGAATAAAGGATATCAAGCTAAATGGGCAACGCAAATAAAGGGGAACTACCTATATCACTCAATATTATATGATGTTTCAGGAAAATATGTTATAGATGGAAGATTAGGACAAGAATTAAGTCATGGCTGCATAAGATTAGCTACGGAAAATGCAAAATGGATATACGATAATGTTCCTAGAGGAAGTAAAATAATAATACACTAGTGAATTTTCAAAAATTTAATATTATTGAAGGAATTAATACTTTATTGTCTAATATGTTCAAAGTATATAAAATTTTTCTTTTTACATCAAAGAAGGCATAATGCCTTCTTTATTTTTGCTTTTGTAGTAGCTTTATCACCACATCTATATAGTCATCCATATTATATATTAATACAAAAGGAGGATGGCATATAGTGAATAATAAAAAAATAAAAATATTTATAATGATAATATGTGTATTATTATTTTTTACTTCATGTTATTTGATAAATATGCAACTTACAGAAGGATCTAAAGTTACAAGTCCAGTTAACAATAATAAACCTACAAGTCCAAATAACAATGATAATAAGGAAAAAAATAAAGATTCAGATAAAGATGTAAACATTAAAAAAGTTTACAAAATAAACTGGATTGAACTAAATTTAAGAACAGGACCATCGTTAGACTACAAGATAGAAACAGAGATTCCTAAAGGAACAAAGATAGAAATACTATCAAAAGACAGCGACTGGAGCAAAGTCAAATATGAAGAGTATGTAGGATATGTAAATAATTATTATTTATCTGATGATGGAAAAATACCTGAAAAAGAAATAAAAAAACCAACAGATAATTCAATATCGATAAACTACGATAAATTTAATGTTAATATGGTTGAATTTGTTAATGATAATAAAATTAATAGCCCGACAAATTATTTATTAACAACATCAACTAAAAATAAATATACCTATGTATTTGTACAAGAAGATGGATCTTGGAAATTACTATATAAATGGAGTTGTACTGTAGGTAAATCTTCCACTCCTACTATAAAAGGAACATTCTTTATTAATGGAAGGAAGCCTTATTTTGGAACAAATGATTATAGAGTCAAACATGCAACTAGAATAAAAGGGGGATACTATTATCACTCAATATTATTTGAGTCTAAGGGAAATTATATAATAGACCCAAGACTAGGAATGGAGTTAAGTCATGGTTGTATAAGGTTAGATACAGAAAATGCAGAGTGGATATATAACAATATTTCAGATCAAACAAAGGTAATAATAAAGTAAAAAATTCGCTACGCCCATGTCGCCAACGACCGTGAAGAGTATATTCGTTGCTAAATTATATCCTTACAATTAAAAAAAGAAGCTGTTAAGCAGCTTCTTTTTCGTTTATAGGAGTTCTTAAATTTTGATTTTTAAGTTTATTATATACATAAAACGGCATACCTATTAACATTAACATAAAGCCCCATAAAACTGTTTCGGCACCAGTTCCATATATAGTATAACAAGCGTATACGAAGCCTAAAAGAGGTATGATACTTGTTATTATAAAAGTAGTAACATTTTTAACATTTTTGCCTGTTAACATTATATCCGCTACTGCAGTCATTGCATATATTGGAAGATATGATAATGTGGCTAATAACATTGCAAAGTTAAATGCTGAAACTAATCCTCCTTGGAAATTCATTAATAATAATAAGTTAGTTAATATACTAGATATTATTAATGCCATATAAGGTGTATTATATTTTGGATGTGTTTTAGCGAATATTTTTGGGAAAACACCATCAATAGCAGCAGCATAAGCTATGTTTGCAGTAGTCAATATCCATCCTATAATACTACCAAGTGTAGCAACAACTATAGATATAGAAACTATTATACCAGCTTTACTTCCAAGTATTAAACCTAATATATCTGATATAGGAGCTGAACTTGAAGCTAATTTATCTTGAGGCATAGCACCCATAGCAGCAATTGAAACCAATAAATATATAGCTATAGTAATTATTATTCCATAGATAGTACTTAATCTAACGTTTCTTTGAGGGTTTTCTATTTCTCCTGCAGAAACTGTTGATGATTCAAGTCCGACAAATGCCCATAATGTAGTTGCTATAGCAAGTGGAAGACCACCAAATCCTGCATGGCCTAAAGTAGAAGATGAAGTTAAGTTAGAAGCGTCAAAATTAACTAAAGCAACTATAATAAATCCAGCAAATAATACTACTTTAAAAACAGTGGAAGCAGTTTGCCACTTACCAGCCTCTCTTGAGCCAAGTACATTAAGGAACGTAAGTATCCATAGTATAGCTGAACCAAATATAAATGAAACTAATGGATTATCAGAAAGTACCGGGAATACAAGTGAAGCATAACTAGTTAATGTTAATATTATTGCAGCATTTCCTATCCAAGACCCATTATAATAAAGCCATGCGTTTAAAAACCCAGTAAATTCACCAAATGCAAGCTTTGTATATTCATAGGGACCACCAGTTTTTGGGAATCTAGAACTTAGCTTTCCAAATGAAAGAGCTAAAAGTATAGACCCAAGACCTGTTATAACCCAGGCCATAAGTGTCGCTGAAATTGAAGCTTGTGATGCCAATGATGCAGGCAACATAAATATACCAGAACCTACCATGTTTCCAACAACAAGTGCAGTTGCCATTACTAATCCCATTTTTTTCTTAGTGTTTGTCATGAAAATTTCCTCCAATTCTCTAGAATTATTATTTGAATAAAAGAATAGATAACTTAAAATAGAGTAACAAAAAAAGTCTAGAAGTATAAGACATGGATATGCTATTACTCCTAGACTATGCTTTAGTTTAGATATAAAAGATCTAATGCAATAATCTGAAGATAGCTCTCCACAAGTTTCCTTGTGACAGGGCAGTACATATTATATACAACCCCAATATATAAACTTAAAGCATCGTTTATATATTTCGGCATTAACACCTTTCCTAATGTTTCATCGTGCTTAACTCCACAATAGTACTATTTGGTAATGCGCCTCTATCTTAGTTTTATATTCAATTATTTTGCATGAATCATATTATAACAGATGGTTTAAAAATGTCAATGCATAAATATCACATATTCTCGAAAATGCACGAAAAAGATCGGAAAATAAGTTGACAAAAGGTTTTAGCGGTGATATAGTTATATTTGTTCTTATTTTTTATGAATAAGAGAAAAAACAATTGAACTTTGAAAATTAAACAGTAGGTCAATTAACACACCATTTATTTATAAAGTAATGCCAAGTTTATCATGAGAGTTTGATCCTGGCTCAGGATGAACGCTGGCGGCGTGCCTAACACATGCAAGTCGAGCGAGGACTTCGGTCCTAGCGGCGGACGGGTGAGTAACGCGTGGGTAATCTGCCTCATACACACGGATAACATACCGAAAGGTATGCTAATACGAGATAATATTAAGAAATGGCATCATTTCTTAATCAAAGAATTTCGGTATGAG